>CALJKZ010000058.1 GCA_937983085.1 uncultured Gemmatimonadales bacterium | reverse complement strand
ATCGTTGTGCCGGAAGATCGCCTTCTTGGCCCGCGAGTGGCGGATGCCCTCGATCATGGAGGCGTGGTTCAGCTCGTCGGAGAAGACCGCGCAGTTGGGCAGGCGGGCCGCCAGGGGTCCCAGCGCGGCCCAGTTCGAAACGTAGCCGGAGGTGAACAGCAGCGCCGCTTCCTTGCCGTGCAGGGCGGCCAGTTCGCGCTCCAGCCGTACAGGAAGACGGCGACCATGACGAGGGCGATGGCCGCGCCGAAGAGCACGATGCCGCCCGGTGCATCGGCGATGTGGAGCATCGGTCCGAGCGGCACAGTCGCGACGGCCACGACCGCCAACCCGGAGAGCGATGCCGGGGCGAGCAGCCAGGTGACCCGATCCGGTCGCTCCGCGCGTGGGCTCGATTGGAGCATGAGCTGTGCGGCCTCGGCGAGCGGGCTCGCGCGGGTCTGTGCGAGGGTCGTCCTCCGCCCCGCCACGCGGGCCCCGACCCATCGGTCCAGGACCCAGGTGAGGTAGACCGCCGGAGCGAGCACCGAGGCCACGACCGCGGGGGCCAGCCACAGCGGAAGGGGCGTCGTCATGTCCGGGCGGCCTCCTCCAGATCGAGGTCGAGGCTGACGATCGTCGTGATCACGTCACCCCAATCGGACCCCTCGAGCATTCCGGGGAGCAGTTCGAGGAGCGAGCCGACGGGAGCGTGGTCGCTCGAGATGCTCCCCCAGGGGGACTCGACGCTCCCCGTGCCGCCCGTCGTTCGCGTGCCGGCCGCGCTCGCCAGAAGCAGCGACTGGGCGACCTCGGCCAGCCGGAGCCGCCAGCGGGCACAGGCGTCTCCGCCCCCTTCGACGAGGGGGCTGAATCCCAGCTCGTTGTACGCACCGTCCTGCGTGCGAAGGTCTTCGGGCAGGCCGCATGCACGGGCCACGAGCCCCAGACCGCGGCCGGCGACCCGGTCGGGCTCGAGCCGGCCCACTCCACTCGTGGCCCACGCGAGCGTTCGCGAGCGCCGGAGCAGCCGGTGGAGGCGTCGTACGGCGGCAGCCTCGACGCGCTCTATGTTGGCTGCGAGCCGGTCCGCCCGCTCGCCGAGCGCTCCCAGGCCCGCCGCGCGGAGGGCCTCTCCGACCCGCTCCAGGTGATGGGCTGCGCGGGCGTGCTCGAGCTCGCGAATCGTGACGGGGCCCGAGAGCGCACGGACGAACACGCTCGACCGTGCGCCGACGCTCACCCGCTCGTCCGTCCGAAAAGGATTGTCGCCCACCCTCGCCTGCTGCACGACGTCGCCCTGGAGCTTGATCGTGAGGGTCAGGCCGGGGGGGAACATCGGAAGGAACGGGCCCAGGCGGAGCTCCAGGGCGTCGAGCTTCAGGCCGTCACGATCGTCCGCGAGTCCGGCGAGGGGACGCCCGTACGGGGTGCCGCCCGTCATGCCTTTTCCTCCTTGACCGTACGGGCCCACGCCGCGCCAGGGTGTCGGATCCCGATCGGGGAGGAGAGGAGGCGCCGAAGGACGGCGACCGAGGATCAGGTCGCGGTGCAGGACCACGACAGCGTCGTGCACGTCGCCCTCCGGGGTGACCACGACGGGATCGGAGAACACCCCTCGAGGCCCGTGACCGCGGAAGTGCGCGCCGGCGAGCACCACACCCCGGGGGTGGCTCATCTGGTCGTGGATCTGGCGCAGCGCGGGCACCATCGAGTCCGGGAATGCACCGGTGGCCAGCAGCACGCACGCGTGGCGCGGCGTCTGCGTGAGGACCACGTCGCCCGTGCCGCTGAGCTCGAACGCCAGGGACCTGGCGTTCGCACCTCGAGCCACGAAGACCGGCGCCGGTGCCTTCGCCGCCAGCCTCGCGAAAGCAGTCAGGCCCAAGCCAGGGCCCGCTCCCGCCAGGCGTACAGGATGCCGAGGAGGAGGATCACGATGAACATGAGCATCTCCACGAATGCAATCATGCCTTCCTCGGCGAACACGACCGCCCACGGGTACATGAAGACCATCTCCATGTCGAACGCGAGGAAGAGCAGCGCCATCCCGTAGTACCGAACGTGGAATCGGCTCCAGGCGTGCGTTTCGGGTGCGTAGCCGCCCAGATAGGGGGTCCGCTCGGGCGCGGTCGCCGTGCCCCGCCCCGGCGCGCAGACGGCGAGTCCGGCGCAGAGCCCGAGGGAGAAGACGATCAGCGCGGCACCGTGAGCCGCCGACAACCTAGGGTCCCTCCGACTCCGCGTAGTCTTCGGGATTCTCCTTGAACTCCTCCTCACAGGACTCGCTGCAGAAGTAGTAGTCGCGTCCTTCGTACTCCACCCGGGCGACTGCGTCCTCCGGCTCGATCTCCATGCCACACACGGGGTCTTTCACAGCCATGGGTCTCTCCTCTGGTACGGGTGGTGGGGGTGGGGGAACGTCATCGTCACGAGCCGCCCTGAGTCTCCCTGAGAACGCGGAGTCGCCGAGCGAGCTCGTCTTCGTCGATCTCTCCTTCGGCGAACTTGCGGCGTAGCACTTGCTCGGCGGCGTCCTCCGACGCCCGCCGACGCTGCGATTCGCTCCGATCACGGTACAGGCGGGCCGCCGCCCAGGCGATGCCGAGGAACGTGACGAGCCAGGCGACCCACCAGAGCCAGTGCATCCCCATGAAGAGCCCGCCGCCGTGCTCCGACATCGGGACACCGATTTGCGCGATCGTCGTCATTGCCTCTCCTCAGAGCAAAGCGATCCGGTTGTGGTCGCCCGTGCGCACGTTGACGACGTCGGACACGTCCGAGACGATGACGATGCCGTCCCCGCGGCGGCCGGTGCCGGCCCACGTTCGGATGACCTCGATGAGCTCTTGAGCCCGACTCGCGGCACAGACGAACTCGACCGCGGTCTTCTCCGTGTATGCGCTTCCTTCGTCCAGCGAGAGCTTGTAGTCGTCCGGATCCACCCCGCGTCCGATCGCGTGGACCTTGGACAGGTAGAAGCGTGACACCCCGGACTCCTTCAACGCCTCGAGCAGCCCGGCCACACACTCCGTCCTCACGATCGCCTTCACGTCCTTCATCCGTGCCATGGTCCCTCCGTCCGATGAGGTGGGCCATCACCCCACGTGCGACGCTGCCGCCTCGGCGGCGACACCGAAATCGAAGGGCCGCGTCGTGAAATCAGGGTGAACGAGAGATGAAGCAACGCTCATGATACGGTCCGCGCGGCCGAACCATGAAGTCGGGTTCACCGTGATGTCACGCCCGCTTCATGGTCGGCGGTCGAAGTTACACGTGCAGGGTTCCATCGGAGGCCAGGAGTCGATCGTGACCATGCTGTCATCTCCCGATGGCGAGGCGTTCGCGTGTCTCGGCTCGCGCTGGGATGGCTGCGACTCGACGCCAGCCGGTCGGTGCTCTCGGTCGCGGGCATCGCCGCCGTGCTGGCCGTCATGCTCTTGCTCCAGGGGGTGAAGGCCGGGCTCGCGACCCAGCTTCGCAGCGTGGCTCTGGACCGGGGAGCCGACCTCATCGCGGTGCAACCGGGAGTCTCCAACATCGTGGGTGCCCGCTCCGTCCTTCCGCAGCTCGCGCGGGGAGAGGTCGAGGCCGTTGCAGGTGTGCTCGCGGCCGAGCCGATGACGACGCTCCCTCTGATCCACGAACGCGACGGAAGGAGGACGCCGTTGCTGCTGCTGATCGCCGACACGACCGGGGTCCCGCGCGCGGTCGAGGAAGGCCGGGTCCTTGAGGGGGAGGGCGAGATCCTGATCGATCGATCGCTGGCCCGCATCCATGGGCTCTCCGTCGGTGAGCAGCTGGAGATCGCCGGATACTCGTTCCTGATCGTCGGCGTGGTCGAGGCGACGGCCGCGTTGTGGACACCATTGGCGTTCACCAACTACGACACGCTGATCGAGTTCTACTTCGAAGCGGACCTGGCGGACGATCTCAGCGCGTTTCCGCTTCTCGGCTACCTGCTGATTCGGCTCGACGAGGGTACCGAGTCGTCCGGCGTGCGGGAGGCCATCGAGGCCGGAGTGCCTGCGGTGGATGTCTACGGGCCCGAGCAGATCGCGGACAACGACGAGCGCCTTGGACGGACGATGCTGGGCGCGGTTCTGGACCTCCTGATCGGCATCGCATGGGTCGTCGGTCTGACCGTGGTCGGGCTCTTCATGTTCACTGCGGCGGAGGGGCGTCGTCGCGATATCGGCGTGCTGAAGGCCATCGGGTTCCCGGCCCGGATGATCGTCGGAGGTGTCCTGGCCGAGGCCCTGATCGTGGTCCTCGTCGCCGCCCCGGCGGGCGTTGCTCTGGCCCGCGTGGGCGCAGAGCTGGTGGGGCGTTTCGCGCCGCTCTACCTGATCGAGCCTTTGCGGCCGGTCAGCGTCACTCTCGCGGTTGCGGGCCTGTTGGCGTTCTCCACGGCCGGCTCCGTGGGGCCGCTCGCGATCGTCCGGGGCCTCGAACCGACGGAGGTCTTCCGCCGATGATCGTCCGCTGGGCGGTTGTGAGTCTCCTCCAGGCGCGGCTTCGGATGCTCGCGTCGAGCCTGGCGGTGGCCGCCGCCTTCACGCTCGTGTTCATGTTCCGAGCCGTGTGGGAGGGTGAGACCCGCCAGCTGGCGACGTACCTGGAGCGGGCCGGTGCCGACGTCTGGGTCATGCAGGCGGGCGTTTCGAACGTGCACATGGCGTCTTCGTTCGTGGGTCGCGCCAAGCGACGAGAGGTTGAATCGGTGGAGGGCGTCCGCGCGGCGGCGGCAGTGCTCTACCTCAACTCGATGGTCACCTTTTCGGGCCAGCGATGGTTCTGCTACATCGTCGGGATCGAGCCAGGGCAGCGGTTGGGAGCTCCGTGGGCCATGGCAGAGGGGCGCAGCCAGGTGCAACCCGGCGAAGTCGTCGTTCCCGGGGTCCTCGCGCGCGTGTCGGGGGTCGGGCTCGGAGGTTCCGTCAAGGTCGGCGATCGGGACCTCCTCGTCGTCGGGCTCTCCGAGGAGACGTTCTCGGCGACCAATCCGGTCGTCTTCGTCCACAGGGAGGATCTCGCCGACTTGCTGTGGCTGGAAGGGTATGACAGCTGCCTCCTCGTTCAGGCGAACGAAGACACGGCGCCCGGGGAGCTGGCCCTCCGGATCGAGGCCGAGGTGGACGCCGTCGAGGCCATGACGACCGAGGAGCTCGTGGAGAGCGATACCGCGCTCGCCCGTCAGATGGGCACGCAGATCATCGCGCTCATGACGGGGATCTGCGCCGCGCTGGCCACGTTGCTCGTCGGCTTCACGATGTACGTCCACACCGCCCGCCTCGGCACCGAGCTCGCCGTGCTCAAGGCCATGGGCTTCCAGCGCGGCCATGTCTACCTGGCTGTCGTGGTCCAGTCTTCGCTCGTTGCCGCCTCTGCGTTCGGGCTCGCGCTGGCCGGTACCGCGATCCTCGCGAGCCTCACCCGGGGCCTCGCCACCGTGGTCGCGGTGCGCCTGACCCCCGGCGCCGTGCTCGAAGTCGCCGGGGTCGGCGCGCTGGTGGCCATCGTGGCATCTCTCCTCCTGGCGCGGCGTGTCGCTTCCGTCGAGCCTGCTACGGTCTTTCGCACATGACGGAGGCCACCGTGACCGATGCGAGCGGCGTTGTGCGCACTCGCGACCTCGTTCGCACGTTCGGTGAAGGACGACGCGCTATTCGGGCGGTCGACGGGGTCTCACTGACCGTGGCATCCGGAGAGATCGTGGTCATCATGGGGCCTTCCGGGTCCGGCAAGACGACCCTGCTCTCGCTCATGGGCGCTCTGTTGCGCCCCACGTCGGGGACTGTGGAGATCGCAGGGCAGGACGTAACCGGCATGCCCGAGGCCCGCCTGGCCCGCCTGAGAGCGCGCAACGTCGGATTCGTCTTCCAGGGATTCAACCTCCTGGACGCGCTGACGGTCGAGGAGAACGTGTTGTTGCCCGCGCAGCTGAACGACGGTGGGATCGGCGCCGCGAGGTCACGTGCGGAGGAGTTGCTCGGCCGTCTCGAGCTGCTCGACCGGCGTACCGCCCGTCCGGCGACCCTATCCGGAGGGGAGAAGCAGCGTGTCGCGATCGCCCGGGCGCTGATCAACCGGGTCCCCCTCGTGCTTGCCGACGAGCCGACCGGCAACCTCGACAGCCAGCGTGGCGCGGAAGTCACCATGAGGCTCCACGACATCGCGCGGGACGAGGGATGCGCCGTGGTCATCGTCACGCATGATCCGCGAATCGAAGACGTTGCGGACCGCGTCCTGTGGTTGGAGGACGGCCGCGTTCGCGACCGGCGCGCCGATCCGCACGTCTGGGTGCGTGATCCGGTCTGCGGCATGCAGGTCGACGAGTGGACAGCCGGGATTCGCCTCACACACGCGGGGCGAGACTACCTCTTCTGTTCGGAGCGCTGTCGTGAGCGTTTCCTGCGCGAGCCGGGAGCCTACGTGCAGGACGGGGGAGACCGCCACAGGAACGAGGGGGTATCGTGATCGCCGTGCGCAGCGTGTCGGGTCGTGTTCTCTGGCTCGTCGTGTGGTGGACGGCCTCGCCGACCGTTCGCCTCGCAGCTCAGGATGCCCCCGAGGATCGCGGGCCGGCCATCGCCCGAGAGGCGGACGAGCGCGTGCGCGGTTTCGGGGACCTCCAGGCTCGGGTCGAGATGGTCCTGCGCGAGGGCGGCGTCACGGTGGCGACCCGTGAGCTGGAGTACGCGGCGCTCGAGATCTCGCCGACGGAGGAGCGGACCATCGTGTACTTCCAGAGTCCGCCGGACCTGAGGGGTACGGCCCTTCTGACGCACGCGTACGCCGAGCGGGACAACGAACAGTGGCTCTATCTACCGGCCCTTCGCAGGACGAAACGGATCGCCGAGAGCGGGCGTTCCGCAGCGTTCATGGGGAGTGAGTTCAGCTACGAGGACCTCGTGCCGATGCGCGTGGAGCAGTTCACCTACCGATTCGTGCGCGCCGATACGCACGAGGACGAGTCCGTCTTCGTGGTGGAGAGGAGGCCCCGCTATGAGGGGAGCGGGTACTCCCGACAGGAGATGTGGGTCGACACGACCGCGTACAAGGTGCTTCGTGTCGACTCCTGGGACGAGCGAGGCAGAGCGACCCGCATGCTCGTGCTCTCCGAGCACGAGCTGGACGTGGACGGCAGGTGGAGGCCTCGTCGGGCGGTCATGCGTGATCTCCGGTCGGACCGCGCCACCGAGCTTCTGTGGTCCGAATACCGGATCGCGACGGGTCTTACGGAGGCCGAGTTCAGCCGTGCGGCGCTGGGTCGCCCCCGGTAGTCGCTTCCGGGCACCGTCGGCGCTCAGGGGGGCGCTCCCGGGCCTGTGCTCCATGGTCCTGGCCTGGACGGGGATCGCGGGTCCGGCGTCGGCACAGGCATTGCCATTGCCCGACGCCCCGCCGGCCTGGACGGTGAGCGCCGTGCTGGGTGCCGAAGCACGGGCGTTCGTCGATGATCCGCTCTCGGCGAACCAGCCCCGCCGCGGGGCGATCTCGCTTGTCGCCCGGCCCGAGTTGCAGGGATGGGTCGGGTCATCCGCCTGGAGCGTCGCGGCAGTGGCGCGGTGGGATGCCTCGGATCCCAGCCGGCGCTACCTCGACGTGCGCGAGGCGCAGGTCCAGGGCAGCTGGAACGGCATCGCGCTCCTCGCCGGGATGAGCACGGTCTTCTGGGGTGTCACGGAGTCGAGGCACGTGGTCGACGTCGTGAATCAGATCGACTGGCGAGCCCGGATCGACGGGGACGAAAAGCTGGGGCAATGGATGATCCGGGGATCGGTAGATCTCGGATCGCGCGGATTCGTCGACCTGTTCCTCCTGACCGGGGCTCGGGCGCAGCGATACCCGGGGCCCGGGGGCCGACCGGGGGTGCCCTTTCCGGTGGACCACGAAGCCGCCACCTACGAG
>CALJKZ010000057.1 GCA_937983085.1 uncultured Gemmatimonadales bacterium | reverse complement strand
CTGCGAGACCCTGGACGCGCGCCGCCTGCGGGCGACGCGGGGCTACCGCGTGGCCGTCGCCGTCGACGCGCAAACGCCGCCGTGGTATCGTGCCGTGGCAAGGGGAGTCTTCCATGCCGCGGTGCGCTCCGCCGTCGCGAAGGCCGTGCTCGGTTGCAACACAACGCGCGCCCGACGCCTCGCCGAACGCGAGGCGATCCTCGGCACGCTGCAGCGATACGGACTCGTTTCAAGGACACGGGGCGGTACGCCCCTCCCGCTCGTCAAAGCGGAAGAAGAATGCGGACACCCACAAGGTCCACAAGGTGGCATACCGCAACGAGCCGGAGCTGCTGCAGATGGCGCTGGACACGTTGGAGGGGGTCAAAGCGTCCGGTCTCTGGAAGTAGGAGGCACTCGCATGGCGGACAAGCCCTGGACGCGATGGGTTGCATGCTGGGAGGAGGTGTGCGAACGCTGTCTGGCGCGAGGCGGGCGTGTCGATTCTCCGGTGATGATCGACAACCCGGCGAGCGAGGAGGAGATTGCCGGCGTCGAAGAGGCCATCGGCCGGAGGCTGCCCTCTTCGTTTCGCCGGGTGCTGCGCGAGTTCTGTGCCGGTGCGTCCTTCGAGTGGAGCCTCCCGGAGCACCTCGAGACGGAAGTGCCGGGAGGGCTCTCGCAGGGGGGGATGGCATGGTGCCTACGTGACCCGGAGGAGGGGCTAGTGGGGATTGCAGCCAATGAGGAGTATCGGAGGTCCTTGGTGCGAACTTGGGAGGGCTGGGGGTGGTATGGCGAGGGCGCACTAGAGCTAGAGGGACACTTGCGATGGCGAAGGAGTCTGATGTGGCTTGGAACAGGAGAGGATGAGGGGCTGGGCTTCGACGGGGGCGAGAACGGCTCGCGGTGGGAGGACGCCCCCGTGGTTCTTCTGGATAGTGTACAGCGTGACGGCGACGGCGCGTACCTTGGGGCGCACTGCGTCGACTTCATGAACCGCTGGAGCTCGGTGGGGTGCGTGGGCCCGGCTTCGGGGTACATGCGGACGGTGATGCCTGTCCAGTTCGGTGTGCGCCCTCGCCACGTCGGCCCGATCGACCCGCACTGCGAGGTGGCGAGAGAGTGGCGGGAGTGGATGGGATGCACGAACGTGGCGATGTGACGCAGAGGACCGGCGCGACGGGAGCAGCAGGGGACGTTCCCCCGCACGAGGTCGCAGGGTCGGCCGCGGACCGCCGCTCGCGGGAGCCGGTGTGATGAGGTCGAAGACCGTGCTCGTCTCCCTCGTGCCGAGGTGGCGGGCGTTCGCCGGGGACAACGACTTCACGACGATCCCGATGGACGTGAGCCGCTTCTCGGAAGCACGGCTGCGCCTGGAGAGAGGCGACCTCGGCCCTTCGACCTCCTTCCTGATGCATCTCCAGGAGTCCGCGGACCGGGAGGTCTGGACGGAACTCGTCCCGGGCGGAGTGGACCCGGACACGGCAGGCGGGGAGCTTCACGCCGTCGAACTGACGCGGCAATGGCTCCGGGTCAAGATCGAGCTTCGAGGCGCGGACGCCCGCGTGAGTTGCTACGCCGAGGGGATCCTCGTCGCGCGAGGGTAGGCGAGGGGGTTGACGGGGTTGAGCCTCTGTACCTAGGCCGATCCCGCCGATCTCAAAACCTCTGTCAAGGGTCCGCTTAGCACAGGTAGTCTGCGTGCCGCGCCCTTGCCTGGCGTCAAAGTTCGCGCCCTGCGCCCCGAGTGCTTCGACGAGAGTAAGGAACAGCG
>CALJKZ010000056.1 GCA_937983085.1 uncultured Gemmatimonadales bacterium | reverse complement strand
CTCGTCGCCGCTGCGCATCCCGCGCGGCCGGGACTTCCAGAGCCTGAACGTGCGCGGCCTGTACCCGGCCGGCGAAGGCGCGGGTTATGCCGGGGGGATCATGTCCGCCGGCGTCGACGGGATCGAGGTGGCGGAGGCGGTGGCGCGGGTGGCGCTCGGGCTGGATTCGGCCTGAGCGTGGCGCTCACTTGCCGATGCAGAACATAGAGAACGGCCCATAGCCCGCATGAATGCTGAGCTCGCTGCTCTCTATCCTTGCACTTGGACCCAAACTTGGACCCGGTAGCGAGAGGCGACTCTCTTAGCCCGGGACTAGGTTTGGCACGGGTTTCGACAACTCCCGCACCAACAACGAGCGCTCTTCAAGTAGCTGCGACGACCATCACCTCAGCGCTGCAAGGCGCGGCGGCGAGCGACAGCGAACGCCGATAGTCCGATCACAGCCAAAGGCAGCGTCGCGGGTGTTGGCACCGGCGTTAGAGGTGTCGACTCGATATCAAGCACCAATCGCGTCCCCGTCGGTCCGTTTCCTGCGAGCCAGGGATAGAACAATTGCCCTTGCCCTGTGGTGAAGCCCCCAAGAGCAATGAAGTCCCCAAGGGCAACCGACAGATCGTGCAGCCCCAGTCCGAGATCCACCGTGACTTCCGGCATGTAGTGTGGCCGGTTGTCGTTCAGCGACGTATCGACAACCGTGGAACCGAAGAGCGGGCTGGAGCCGATGGCAGCATGCAGCGCTAGACCAGCAGGGCCTCCGATGTAGCTTGTGACCTGGGAGTAGTCAACGCTCAAGCCCGTCACGTAGTAATCCTTTGTTGTCAGGTACGTCGCGTAGGCATGCTGCCCCGCGTCGATCTCGAGCCGGGCTGACGTGACCGTCCCAGATAGACCCGAGAGGTCGAATGTCATGAAGTGACGAATGCCGTTGACGGCGCCGTCCAATGCGTACGCGCCAAAGTTGTAGTTGCCAAAGCAGATGGTGGTGCTGTGGATGCAATGCCCGGACGTCGTCGGCGTGATCGACACCGTCGCTGCGCCAGCCATCAGCGGCGTAGCTAGCAGCGCGACAAAGGCACTGGCAACGAGAGAGTTCATTGGGACGCCTCCTTGTGTACAAACCTCCTCGCCCGCCAGGGCAGGAAGGATGCTGCCTTCTTGTTGTTGTTGTCCGGCGCCCAAAGTTGGATCATCGGAACTCAACAGCGCGGATGGTGGCGGGTTCGCTCGTGTCTTGGCACCCCCGCAGACAGGGGGGTCTGAAACCCCCGTCCTCCGACAAAGGCCGGCACATCACGCGAGTCGCTTCGCGACTCACTCTGACCGGCCACATCGCTACTTCGCTGAGACGCCCCCGCGCTGAAGAGCCCGCACAACTGCCGCGGCCACATCTTCTGCGGCCGCCGTTCCGCGTCCCACCGGGTTCGCAAGGCCCTTGATGATCTCCCCCTGCCGTCGCTGCCCGACCGCACCATAGCTGTAGAACGTCGTCAGCACCCCCTCGTGGCCGAGGTTCTGGCTCCATGCCTTGAAGTCCTCCGGCGACTGGCACACCCGCTCGCCCAAGTGCACCAGCGTGCTGCGCAGACTGTGCGGGTTGTAGTACGGCAGGCCCGCGGCCTCGAAAGCCGCCTTGAAGATCACGCGGATTGGCGCGGCCGAGGACCAAGCCTTGCGCTCGACACCCACCGCCTCGAACTGCATCTGTGGCCCCAGCTCGACCTTCGTGGCCGGAAACAGCGGGTCGTCGTGACCCCAAAGCAGCTCCTGGCGCAGGTAGCGCACCCAGTCGTCCACGATCCCGCGCACCTCGGCGCCCACTGGGAAGAAGAAGGTCGTGAACGACTTGCTGAACTTCGTCTTCACGTCCCGGGCGTCCTGGAAGACGCTACCGGCCTCCAGATCCACATGCTTGAGCCTCAGACTGGCCAGTGCGCTGTCGCGTGCGCCGGTCAGCAGTGCGAAGGCCAGCAGTGCCCGGTTGCGGCGCCCGATCTCGTTGCCTGTCGGCATGGTGGCAATGACGTGCTTCACCTGCTCCAGCGTCGGCACCGGGCGCGGCCGTCGAGCCTTGGCCACGCGGGCATCCTTGTCCGTCAGGCGGAAGTACTCGGCGTCCGAGTACCGCAGCTTGGACCGGTAGCCCGGCTGAAGGGCCAGCCACTCGAAGAAGCGCTTCAGGTGCGCCAACGTGGCGTGCAGCGTGGCCTTGCTCAGCTTCCCGCCCGTCGCCTGACTGGTGCGATCGGCCAGGCGCCGCTTGAAGGCCACGGCCTGCTCGGTGCGGAACGTCTTCAAATCCCGGTGCTGGGTGTCCGCCTCGAAGCGCGCGATGGCCTTGGCCACCGCATCCACCGTGTCCTCGCTCTGGCCCTTGGCCTGCCTCAGGAACACGAAGTACTGGCGCTTGATGCGCTCGTTGTCAGGGTGATGCGTTCGCATGGTCGGGCTCGTCCTGCTTGAAGTCACTGATCAGGCTGGGCTGCAGGCTCTCGCCTATGTGCTCCTGAGCCAGCGGCCGCGTCACAGTCAAATCCCTCGAGATGAGCCCCAACTTCGCGATGCTCACCCGTCGGTTTAGGCCGGCACCACAGGTGCCGCAGAGCCCGACCAGGTTGCCAAGCGTCGACGTGATCGGGTGGTATCGCACCGCGTTGCCCGCGGGCCGTCGCGGTTCGCGGCAACGTAGGCAGTAGATTTCGCCAGGCCCGCATGGCCGCTTCGCGGCCTTACGCCGCGCCTGGAGAAACGCCCGCAGGTGGCCGCCCAACACCAGCACCGGTCGGCGATCGTCGACTGTCGGCAGGCCCCGTCCGATCCAGGCGCGCACCGTGTTCCGGTGCACGCCGTAGAGCTTGGCGATTTCCTCCACAGAGTAGCTTCGGTGGATCTTCGCCAGCCGCGGGTTTGGCCGCATCGCGGGCATCGCCTACTCCCGCGCTGCCGCGATGGCTGTCGCGCAGGCGGAAAGGCGCCCCGCCTCCAGACGCAGCACCAAGGCCCGAATCTGATCATCGTTCTTGCCTGCGATGCGCGCAGCGTTCAACGCTGCGATATCGCCGGCAGGCCAAGCCACTGCGCGCGCACCCAGGCTCACGGGGCGGGTCCACAGTCCCTGCGAGATTCGCGGGTAG
>CALJKZ010000055.1 GCA_937983085.1 uncultured Gemmatimonadales bacterium | reverse complement strand
TTCTACCCTTCGTGCCCGCTCGGGACGGGACCGCGGATTCCTCGCTCGGAGGACGCCGACCCGGGAGGTTCGGGGGCCGACACATCGTCGTAGCCCTCTTGCAGTGAGCTCGCACGGGACCGCGCCGTCGCGGGTGGAACACTTCGATTTGGACGTAACCGATGCTGGACGCAGGAAGTCTCATCAAGGAACTGCAGGAGATGCGTGACGATGGTCACCTCTCCGACGCCCTTCTTCGCAAGGCCGTTCGGGAGATCTCGAACGAGACCCGCTTCGATTGGGTGGGGGTCTACCTCCTGAAGGAGGAGGACCAGGAGCTCTGGCTCCACAACTACGTGGGTGAACCCACCGAGCACGCCAAGATCGCCGTGGGCGAAGGGGTGTGCGGTCGGGCCGTCGCAGAGCGGACCAACCTCAACATCCCGGACGTGACTGAGGAGGAGAACTACCTCGCCTGCACTCCGGAGACCCAGTCCGAGCTCGTGATCCTCATTCGTACCGGGGACGACATCTTCGGTCAGATCGACATCGATTCGGACGAGAAGGGCACCTTCACCGAGGACGACGAGATCGCCCTCATCGGCGTGGCGGACAAGCTCGCCGAGCAGTTGGCCGCGGAACGTCGGGACGCTTCCTGACGGACCACCCGGCCTTCGTCCAGGCGGCCAACCCCGGCCTCTTCACCCTGGACGGAACGCGCAGCTACCTGGTGGGGCGTCGTCGTCTCGCCATCATCGATCCGGGCCCGGACGTGGACTCCCACGTCCGGGCTTTGGCGTCCCGGGTGGAGGGGGCGGAGACCATCACCGTGCTCCTGACCCACGGTCACGCCGATCACGCTGGAGCGGCCCCGCGACTGGCTCGTGAGCTCGGCGCCCCGGTGGTAGGTCCGGACGGCGTCGACGGAGTCACCCGTCCGCTCCGGGACGACGACGTAGTGGAGACCGACGACGGGGATCTGGTGGCGCTCCATACGCCGGGCCACACCCGGGATCATTTCGCCTTCCACTGGCCGATGAGAAACGCCGCGTTCGTCGGCGACCTTCTGCTCGGACGAGGCGATACGACGTGGGTGGCCGAGTATCCGGGTTGTGTCCAGGACTACCTCGACGCCCTGGTGCGCCTCGACGGATTGGAGCTCGCCGTCGTCTACCCGGCCCACGGACCTCCTCTGGACGACCCGGCGGAGGCCGTCGAGCGCTTCCGTCGCCACCGTCTGGATCGAATCGAACAGGTGCGCGCGGCTCGGGCGTCGCACCCCGATGCCGACGCCGAAGGGCTGGTGGACATCGTGTACGGCGACTCGGTACCCCGCTCCATGAGGGGGGCGGCCCTCCAGTCGTTGGAGGCCGTGCTGCACCACCTCGATGCGGGACGCTGAAGCGATGGGTGACGGGGGCCGCTTCAGGCGTGGCCCCGTATTGCACCCCTCCTCGGGCCCGGGGTATCCTCTCCCATGAACGAGCCGCTGCCGTCCGCCCTCGAGCGTCAGCTCCGATCCGTCGTAGGGGCCGACCACGTGATCACCGATCCCGATCGGTTGTTCGTGTACGAGTCCGACGGCCTTTCCCAATACAGGGTCCGGCCCCGGGCGGTCGTTCTGCCGGCCGATACGGAGGAACTCGCCGAGGTCGTGCGGATTCTGCATGCGGCCGAGATCGAGATCGTTCCGCGTGGCGCGGGGACCGGGCTTTCCGGCGGCGCCCTACCCACACCCGACGGGGTCATCGTCGGAACCGCCCGCATGAACCGCATCCTGGAGATCGATCCCCAGGACCGACTCGCCCGGGTTCAGCCCGGGGTAGTGAACGCTCGCCTGACCGATGCCACGCGTCCGTACGGTCTGTATTACGCGCCGGACCCGTCGTCGCAGAGCACCTGCACCCTCGGCGGCAACGTCGCCGAGAACTCGGGCGGCCCCCACTGCCTCAAGTACGGAGTGACCACTCGCTACGTCACGGGCCTCACCGTGGTCATGGCGGGTGGTGAGGTGGTGAGGCTGGGTGGGGCCGGGCGAGAGGCGGCGGAGGGCCTCGACCTGGTGGGTCTTTTCGTCGGGTCGGAGGGCTGCTTCGGGATCGCGACGGAGATCGAGGTGCGGCTCCTCCCCATCACGGAGGGCGTGCGTACGCTCCTCGGCATCTTCGACAGCATGGAAGCCGCTGGTCATGCCGTGACGTCCATCATCGCCTCGGGTCTCATGCCCGCCGCGGTGGAGATCGTGGACAAGGCCACCATCCGAGCCGTCGAAGCGAGCGTGTTCGCGGCCGGGTATCCCACGGATGCCGGCGCGGCCCTGGTCATCGAGTTCGACGGTACCGAGGCGGGGCTCGATGCGGACGCCGATCGGGCTGAGACGTGCTGCATGGCCGCGGGTGCGAGGGAGGTTCGAAGGGCCACGTCGGAAGAAGAGCGCGTCGCGCTGTGGAAAGGTCGGAAGAAGGCCTTCGGCGCCATGGGGCGGATCGCGCCGGATCTGCTGGTGCAGGACGCCACCGTGCCGCGCACGCGACTGCCCGAGGTGCTGGCCAAGATCAGCGAGATCGGGACGCGGTACGAGCTGGAAATCGCCAACGTCTTCCACGCCGGCGACGGGAATCTCCACCCGAACATCCTTTTCGATCGAAGCGACCCTGAGCAGATGGCGCGCGTCGAGGCGGCCTCGCACGAGATCATGTCTCTTTGCGTGGCCGTCGGCGGCACCATCACCGGCGAGCACGGCGTGGGTGTCGACAAGCGCGGATACATGACCCTGGTCCACAACGACGTCGAGCTGGACATGCTTCGGCGTGTCCGGCGGGTCTTCGATCCTCGCGGGCTGTTCAACCCGGGCAAGGTCCTCCCCGACGAAGAGGCGGGCATTCCGGGATCCGAGGAACCGGTCGGCCGGAGCGCGCCCACCGCTCGTCCGGTGGCTGGAGCAGGGACGGTATGACTGTGGCAACCTCGTCTCCGGGGGCGCGTGCTCCCGACGCCGTAGAGCGCCCGGTCTCCACCGAGGAGGTGGCCGACCTCATGGCGTGGGCTACCGCCGAAGGGGTCGGGGTGCTGCCTGTGGGGAGCGGGCGGCGAGCGCGTCCGGTGGTGGGGGAGGGGCGATACATCCTCCTGCGCACCGACGGACTCGCCGGCATCGACCACTACGAGGCCGCGGACCTGACCCTGGCCGCCGGCGCGGGCACGCCTGTGCGCACCGTCACGGATGCGCTTGCCGCCAACGACCAGTGGGCGCCCTTCGATCCGCCCTTCGTGGACCAGAGAACCCTCGGGGGATTCGTGGCACTCGGGGAGTCGGGACCGTTGCAGACCGGGTACGGAGCCCTACGGAACCACGTCCTCGGCATGACGGTGGTCACCGGAGACGGGCGGGTCGTACGCCTCGGTGGGCGCGTGGTGAAGAATGTGGCGGGATACGACCTGCTCAAGGCGGTCATCGGCAGTCGGGGCTCCCTGGCGGTCATCACGTCCGTGGTTCTTCGGGCGTTCCCCGTGCCCCCGGTCGACCGCGTGTTGGTTCTCGAGGGACGGTCGATGGCCCACCTCCTCGATATGGCGCAAAGGGTGGGGACCGCCCCGGTCCTGCCCGTGTCGACCGTCATCGTCGACTCGCTCGCCGAGGCCGGCGGACGACCCGCCCTGGTCCTTCGCCTCCACGGTGCCGCGGAAACGGTGGATGCCGATCGGGCGACCCTGGAGACCCACACCGACGCGACCTTCCAGCGGCACGACCACCTCGATCTGGCCGCCGTCCGCGACCACGCGGGTGAAGGTGAAGCCATCATCGTGGCCACCGCTCGTCCCTCACGGCTGACCACCGTCGTCGAGGCCATGGGTGCACTGGAGCCCACGGGGCTCTTCATCGACCCGTACACGGGGCGCGTACGGGCCGCGGCGGCTCTTCCGGATCTCGAGGTGGTGGGTGAGGTGCGTACCCGGATCGAGTCGGCCGATGGCGCTCTCCGCCTCGATGCGCCGAAGCTGGACGGAGAGGCCTGGCGTCAGGGCACACGACCGAGTGCGGGCGAGGCGACGATCATCGACGGCCTGCGTACGGCCTTCGACCCCGGTGGAGTCCTGTGGCCGGCCCGTCGCTGACGTCCAAGGCTCGGACCATCGAGGTCCGGAGTCCCCGCGACGGGAAGCTCGTGGCCGCCTTCCCGGTGGGTGGTCCTCGCGAGGTGGAAGAAGCCGTCTCGTCGGCCCGGGCGGCCATGCGCTCGTGGGCCTCCCGCTCGCCTCTCCGCCGGGTCGAGGCCCTCGAGCGGCTGGGCGCCGTGTTGGAGGAGCAGTCCGAAGAGATCGCGGACGCCATCGTCGCCGAAACAGGGAAGCCCAGGGTGGAGGCCCTGGCCGAGGTGGCGGTTTCAGTGGAGCTGATCCGCTACTACCACGGTCATGCGCCCCGCCATCTCAATCCCCGTCGCGTAGGCACGGGGTGGATGGTCTGGAAGAAGGGGTGGGTCGAGCGTGAGCCACTCGGCGTCATCGGGGCCATCACGCCGTGGAACTATCCCCTCATCATCGCAATGGACGTGGTCGTCGCGGCTCTGGCGGGAGGGAACGGAGTGGTGGTGAAGCCTTCCGAGCTCACCCCCATCGCCACATCCATGCTCCCCGACCTGTGCGCGAAGGCCGGCCTTCCGGACGGGCTCGTCCAGGTGGTGACCGGCGACGGCACCACGGGTGAGGCTCTGGTGCGGAGTGGTGTGGACAAGCTCTCGTTCACCGGGAGCACCGAGGTGGGCCGCCGGGTCATGGCCGTCGCCTCCGAAACGCTCACGCCGGTGACGTTGGAGCTCGGGGGGAAGGACGCCGCCATCGTGCTGGACGATGCGGATCTGGAGCGCACGGCTCGGGGCATCGCCTTCGGCGGCTTCTTCAATGCGGGCCAGACCTGTATCTCCATCGAGCGTGTGTACGTGGTGGAGGCGGTGGCTGCGGACTTCATCGCTCGGCTCGGCGCGGAGGCGGACGCCCTGCGATGGGGCGTGGGAGACGATGTCGACGTGGGTCCCATGATCAGCCGGGCCCAATTCGAGAAGGTGGCTTCGCACATCCGGGATGCGGTGGAGAAGGGTGCCGAGGTCGTCTCCGGAGGCGTGCCCGAGCCCGGGGGGCGCGTCATCGCGCCGACCGTCCTCGCCGGCGTCGACGATTCCATGATCGTGTCGGTCGAAGAGACGTTCGGACCCGTGCTGGCGGTGACGGTGGTGCGCGACGAGGAGGAAGCGGTCCTGCGAACCAACGCCTCCGACTATGGTCTTTTCGCCAGCGTCTGGACGCAGAATCGGCGTCGGGGCGTGGACGTGGGTCGCCGCCTCCGAGCCGGTGGCGTCTGCATCAACGAAACGCTGGCGCACGTGGGTGTGGGGGGGCTGCCCCTCGGCGGCGTCGGAGAGAGCGGCTTCGGAAGCCGACGGGGCCTGGCGGGCCTAAGCGAGGTGACCCGACTCCGCACCTTCTTCTCCGACAGGGCCGGCGCGCGACGTGAGCCGTGGTGGTTCCCGTACGGCGAGCGCGCGAGGCGCCTCACCAGGTCGGTCCTGGCACTTCGGGGCCAGGGCGGACTGAAGGGTCTGTTCGCTGCTGTGGGAAGGCTCCTGGGACGATGAGCGACACCATCCAGCTGGAGGGAGGTACGGCCCGGGTCCGACTCGCCGACGCTCTGGCGTCCCAGAAGGACCGCCTGCTTCCGTGTGTGCACTGTGGGTTCTGCCTGCCGGCATGCCCGACCTACAATCGTCTGGGAGACGAGGCGGACTCCCCTCGAGGACGCCTACACCTCATGGGTGCGGTCGTGGAGGGCCGACTCGATCCGGCCTCCGATGCCTTCCAGACCCACATCGATCGGTGCCTGGGCTGCCGCGCGTGCGAGCCGGTCTGTCCGTCGGGCGTGGAGTACGGCGTGTTGCTCGAAGCGGCCCGAGAGACCGCCATCGAGGCCCGTAGGCCCGGATGGCTCACCCGGCTCCTACTGAGGGTGATGGCCTCGCCGACGCTCAGCGCCCCGTTCTTCCTGGGCGGCCGTGTCCTTCGGGCCACGGGGCTGGCAGGATTCCTGGTGAAGATTCTTCCTTCTGCCGGTCCCCTTAGAGGCGCCCGGTTGGCCATGGCCATGCTGGCCGCCTCGGAAGGGTGGCGGCCGCCTGCGGCGGCGGGCGGGTCTCCGGCATCGGGGCCGTCCGAGGCGTCGGACGAGGCGGCAGTGGGCGATCGTGGGACCGTCGGCGTGCTTCTCGGCTGCGTCCAGGAGGGCCTGTACCAGCGCATCAACGAAGCCACGGCTCGAACCCTCGAAGCCAACGGCTACACGGTGGTGCCCGTTCGCGGTCAGGGGTGCTGCGGCGCGCTTCATGCCCACGCAGGTAGCCTCGAGGGGGCGCGGGCCCTGGCCCGCATCAACATGAACGCCTTCCGCGACGCCGACGTGGAGTACGTCGTGGCCAACGCGGCAGGGTGTGGCGCGGCCATGAAGGACTACGACGTGCTCTTCGAGGACGAGCCCGAGGCCGAGTCGGCGTCGGCGTTCGCCGGGCGTGTCCGGGATGTCACCGAACTCCTCGCCGAGGCCGGGCCCCGCCCGGGCTCGGAGGTGCGGTGTCGTGTGGCATACGACCACCCGTGCCACCTCCTGCACGCGCAGGGCGTCAGCCAGCCGCCGTTGGACGTTCTGCAGGCGGTGCCCGGCGTGGACGTGCGCGTCGTCGTCGGAGCCGACGAATGTTGCGGCGGCGCGGGCATCTACGGCTTGACCCACCCGGAGCTGGGTGGACGGATCGGAAGGGACAAGGTGGCTGCGGTGAGGGCCGAAGGAGCGCAGGTGGCGTGCTCTGCCAACCCTGGATGCATGATGCAGATCGGGGCCGGCCTCCGGTTGGAGGGCGACGACGCGTCGGTGGTGCACCCGGTGGAGATCCTCGACGAGAGCTACCGAAGGGCCGGGATCTACTCGTGACCCGCGAGTCGGAGGCCAGGGCGACCCTGGAGTACGTGCGCGGCCAGAGAGGCGAGTTCATCGACGTTCTCACGGCGCTCTGCCGCGCGGAATCGCCGTCGGACGAGCCCGAGAGCCAAAGAGCCGTGCACGCTCTCCTGCGCCCCCTGTTCGAAGAGTTGGGATTCGACGTGGAGATCGTTCCCGCCGCTACGACGGGTGACCACTTCCTTGCGAGGCCCAGTCACCGCTCCGAGGGTGCGCCGAGCCAACTCCTCATGGGTCACAGCGACACGGTCTGGCCCCTGGGGACGCTCGGCCGGATGCCGGTTCAGGTGGTGGACGGACGCGTGGAGGGTCCGGGCACGCTGGACATGAAGGGAGGCCTCACCGCCATCGTCTTCGCGCTGCGGGCATTGAAGGAGCTCGGCCTCGCTCCGGCGCTGGACCCCGTGGTCTTCATCAACGCCGACGAGGAGATCGGAAGCCCGGACTCGAAGGTCCATGTCCGCCGCCTGGCCGAGGAGGCGACTCGGGCCTTCGTGGTGGAGCCGCCCCTGGGACTCGATGGGCGCCTCAAGACCGCGCGAAAGGGTGTGGGCAACTTCACGGTGACATTGCGCGGACGGGCAGCGCACGCCGGCCTCGATCCACGCTCTGGAGCGAGCGCCATCGGGGAGCTCTCCCACCTCGTGCAAAAGCTTCATGCCCTCACCGACCACGAGCGAGGCATCACGGTGAACGTCGGTAGGGTGTCGGGAGGAACACGACCGAACGTCGTCGCGGCAGAAGCCCGGGCCGAGGTGGACGTGCGGGTGGTCACGGTGGCCGACGGCGAGGAAGTGGAGTCCCGCATCCGGGCCATCGTCGCCGAGGATCCCGGCGTCACGATGGATGTGGAGGGTGGTATTCGGGTGCCGCCTCTGGAACGTACCCCGAGGAACCAGAAGCTGTGGAGTGCGGCACAGGCGGCGGCGGGGGAGATGGGATTCGGGCTCGACGAGGCCCTCGCCGGCGGAGGCTCCGACGGCAACACGACGAGCCTCTACACCGCGACCCTCGACGGACTGGGATGTGTCGGGGACGGGGCTCACGCAGACCATGAGCACATCCTGGTGGACGCGTCCCTCGAGCGGTGCGCACTCCTCGCCCGCCTCCTCGTCGCGCCGGCGGACCCGGGACGCGAATGAGAAGCGACGAGGGCGGCTACACCATTCGACCCTTCGTCTCCATGGAGGACTATCGCGCCTGCGTCGACCTCCAGGAGGCGACGTGGGGCGACGGCTTCTCCGAGCGGGTGTCGCCGGCCATTCTCAAGGTCAGCCAGATCCTCGGTGGCGTCGCCGCCGGCGCCTACGACGATTCAGGCGCGCTGGTGGGATTCGTTTTCGGCCTCACGGGCGTCCGTGACGGCGAGACGGTGCACTGGTCCGACATGCTGGCCGTGCGGCCGGAGGCTCGTGACGCCGGCCTTGGACGCAGGCTCAAGATGTATCAGCGCGACGACCTGCTGAGCCGTGGCATCACCACCATGTACTGGACCTTCGACCCACTCCAGTCCAGGAACGCCCATCTCAACATCAACAGACTCGGCGTCGTGGTTCGGGAATACCGGGTGAACATGTACGGCGAGAGCGATTCCCCCCTCCACCGTGGCATCGGGACCGATCGCTTCGTCCCCCTTTGGCTCATGGATTCGGAGCGGGTACGTCGGAGCCTGGACGACCTCGAAGCCCCGGCCGTCGGCCAGGCGCCGAGCGCCCTCGCCCAACGTGCCGGAGAAGGGGCCGAGGACGGACACGGCCGGCCGGCCCACCCCGAGCCCGATCTGCCGAACCTGGGTCTCACCGGGAACGATGCGGTCCGCGTGGCGATTCCGTCGGATATCGGGGCGCTCATGGCCGACGACATGGAGCTCGCGCTGGCCTGGCGCGACGCCACCAGGGTCGTCTTCCAGCACTACCTGGCCGAGGGCTTCGAGGTCACCGGCTTCGAGCGCGGTCCCCGCGTGTCGAGCTATGTCTTGGCACGAAGGGGAGGAACGACACCATGAGACGTCCTGCCGTCGCGATTCTGGGAGCGGGTCCCATTGGCCTGGAGGCTGCGGCTGCCGCGGTCGAGGCCGGCTTCGAGACCACCATCTACGAGATGTCGGACGATGTCGCGGGGAACGTTCGATCGTGGGGCCACGTGCAGCTCTTCACCCCGTGGTCCATGAACGTCTCGCCACGGGTTCGACGTCTCCTTTCCGAGATGGGCCAGGAGCCCCCCGACGGGGACGACTGCCCCACCGGACACCAACTCGCCGAGCGGGTCTTCGACCCTCTGGCCGCGCTGCCTTCCATCGCTTCACGCCTCCGGCTCGGGACGGAAGTCCTGGAGGTAGGCCGGGACGGGCTGCTCAAGAGCGACGAGATCGGCACCGGGGAACGGTCACGACGACCCTTCCGGATTCTGATCCGGGAGCGGACGGGTGAGCGGGTGGAGCGGGCGGACGTGGTTCTCGATTGCACGGGGACGTATCACCATCCCAATGCCCTGGGTCGAGGGGGGATTCGAGCTCCGGGTGAGGGGTCCGCCGACGCGCGGATCATCCGTCGAATTCCCGACTTCGACGCCTCCGAGCTGGAAGGGGCCGGGGCGAGTGCCTTGGCCGGGAAGCGCATTCTCCTCGTGGGGGGCGGACACTCGGCTCAGACCGCCGCGTGCGATCTCCAGAGACTGGTGGAGGTAGCACCCGGCACGCGGGTGACCTGGGCTGTCCGGAATCCGGCTCCGAGCTTCGGAGCGGTGGACGACGACCCGCTACCTGCCCGGGCCGAGCTGGTGGCGAAGGCGCTCGAGCTGACGTCCACCGGGTCCCCTTTCGACGTACGCCTCGGTCGCGAAGTGGAGCGGTTGGCGCCGACCGCCGACGGAATCGACGTGGTCCTCGCCTCGGAAGTCGATGCGTCGGGGGCCGGCGCTGCGGAGACCGTTACGGTGGACTGGATCGTATCTCTCACCGGCTCGGTGGGGGACGCCCGGCTCTACCGGCAACTGCAAGTCCACGAGTGCTACGCCACCTCCGGACCCATGAAGCTCGCCGCCGCGCTGCTGGGCGCCGGAGCCGGGGATTGCCTGGCACAGGAGAGCCACGGCGCAGAGACGCTCAAGAACCCCGAGCCGGACTTCTACATTCTCGGAAGCAAGTCGTACGGTCGAAACAACACCTTCCTGCTCCGTGTGGGGTGGGAGCAGGTGGACGAAGTGTTCTCCCTCATCGAGCCCCAGACCCTCGCCGCCCAGGCCTCATGAAGATCCAACGCGCCACACTCCGGGAGATCCCTCTGCGTCTCAAGGAGTTCTTCGAGATCTCCAGTGGAGGGAGCCAGGACCGTCGGGTGCTTCTCCTCACGCTGGAGGCCGACGGCCTGGAGGGGTGGAGCGAGTGCGTGGCGTCCGCCGATCCCTCCTACGCGTACGAAACCACCGATACCGCGTGGCATGTGCTCACCGACTTCATCCTGCCTGCGGTGGTCGGACGCGACTTCGAGGGGCCCGACGACGTCCTGGCGCCGGTCTCGTGGATTCGAGGCCATGGAATGGCCAAGGCGGCGGTGGAGATGGGGGCGTGGGACCTGGCGGCTCGGGCCGACGGCGTCTCGCTTTCCGCCAAGCTCGGTGGCACACGGGACGTCGTACCCGTGGGGGTGAGCGTCGGACTCAAGCCCGACGACGCGGCTCTCCACGCACAGGTCGACGGCTTTCTCGAAGACGGCTACGCCCGGGTGAAGATCAAGATCAAACCCGGTCGGGACGTGGAGATGCTGGCCGGACTCCGGGAGCGGTATCCCGACGTGGACTTCATGGCCGACGCCAACTCGGCGTACACCCTGGACGACGTGGATCGGTTGAAGGAGCTCGACGCCCTCGACCTGATGATGATCGAGCAGCCCCTCCGGTACGATGATTTCCACCATCACGCGCGGCTCCAGGAGCGCATCGAGACGGCCGTCTGCCTGGACGAGTCCATCAAGTCGGCAGCCGACACCGAGTTGGCTCTCGAGTTGGGGAGCTGCCGGATCATCAACATCAAGCCGGGCCGTGTGGGGGGCCTCGGAGAGAGCCGGCGCATCCACGACATGATGCGCGCCGAAGGTCTCGCCGTGTGGTGCGGAGGAATGCTCGAGTCGGGCGTCGGTCGCGCTCACAACGTGGCGCTGGCGTCGCTGCCCGGCTTCACCCTGCCGGGTGATATCTCCGCCAGCAGTCGCTACTGGGAGCGCGACATCGTGTCACCCGAGTTCACGGTGTCCGACGGAACCATGGCGGTGCCGACGGCTCCGGGCATCGGGGTGGAGGTGGATGTCGAGCGCATCGAGGCGCTGACCACGCGAGTGGCGAGCTTCACCTGACCTGACGAAGGCACGAAGGACAGAACCGCCAACCTCGTTCCAGCCGTTCGCCGCAGCCACACGTTCTGGTGCGTCGATGTCCGCATCGGGGACACCCGACCGCGCCGAAGGGCGTGGGATGGGAGCACTCGGGGCACGGCACGCCGGCCGCGGCTTCGGCGCCCAGGTAGCGGCCCACCTCGTGGGGCGTCGTGAGGCCGGCGGCCACGGCCCGGCGAGCGTCGGAGGCGAGGGTGGACATGCCGCTCTCCGAGGCGAGGCGCCGGAGGCGCGCGGAGGAGCCACCGCCCGAGATCTCGTCGCGCATGGCGTCGGAAACGGTGAGGACCTGGTAGATGCCGGTCCGGCCCCGTAGGCCCTCATGGCACTGGTCGCAGCTCCGGCCTCTGCAGGACGGACACCTACGCCTCACCAGCCGCTGGGCGACCACGCCGGCGAGCCCGCCCGCCACCAGGAAGGGCGGTACGCCCATGTGGAGAAGGCGGGTCACCGCCCCCGGGGCGTCGGTGGTGTGGATGGTGGAGAGGACCAGATGGCCGGTCACCGCCGCGGCCATGGCGATCTCGGCGGTTTCACGGTCGCGGATCTCTCCCACCATGACGACGTCGGGATCCTGACGGAGAATGGCCCGTAGAGCGTCGGCGAAGCCCAGTCCCGCCCGGCGTTCCACCTGGATCTGGCTGGCACCGGGGAGCCGGTACTCCACCGGATCTTCCACGGTGACGACGTTCCGGGTGTCGCGGTCCATCTCGAGGAGCGCGGCGAAGAGCGTCGTGCTTTTCCCGCTGCCCGTGGGTCCCGCGGACAAGAGGACCACTTCGCC
>CALJKZ010000054.1 GCA_937983085.1 uncultured Gemmatimonadales bacterium | reverse complement strand
CCCCCCCAAGCGGACGATCCTCGAGAACATCAACCTCTCGTTCTATCCGGGCGCCAAGATCGGCGTCGTCGGTTCCAACGGGTCGGGGAAGAGCTCCCTCCTGCGCATCATGGCGGGAATCGACACCGACTTCCTGGGCGAGGCGTGGGCCGCGAAGGGGACTCGGATCGGGTATCTGGCCCAGGAGCCCGAGCTCGACCCCGAGCTCGACGTCCGCGGCAACGTGGAGCTGGCCGTGGCCGAGACCCGCAGCCTTCTCGTTCAGTTCGAGGAGGTGAGCATGGCGTTCGGAGACATCTCCACCGACGAGGAGATGAACGCGCTCATCGACAAGCAGGCCAAGCTCCAGGAGCGCATCGATGCCTCGGGCGCGTGGGAGTTGGACCGGAAGATCGAAATCGCCATGGAAGCCCTTCGCCTCCCGCCGGGCGACGCCGACGTCACCACGCTCTCCGGCGGGGAGCGTCGCCGGGTGGCGCTGTGCCGGGTGCTTCTCGAGCAGCCCGACCTGCTCCTCCTGGACGAGCCCACCAACCATCTCGACGCCGAGTCGGTGGCGTGGCTCGAGCACCATCTCGACGAGTTTCCAGGCACCATCGTCGCCATCACCCACGACCGCTATTTCCTCGACAACGTGGCCCAGTGGATCCTCGAGTTGGACCGTGGCCAGGGAATCCCGTGGAAGGGCAACTACTCGTCGTGGTTGGAGCAGAAGCAGGAACGCCTCCGCATGGAGGAGAAGAGCGAGTCCGCCCGCCAGAAGACCCTCGAGCGGGAGCTCGACTGGATCCGGATGTCGCCCCGTGCCCGTCAAGCCAAGGGCAAGGCGCGCCTCAACGCCTACGAGGAGCTGCTGGCGAAGGACGAACGCGAACAGATCCGCACCGCGGAGATCCTCATTCCCAAGGGTCCGCGGTTGGGCAACGTGGTCATCCGCGCCGACGACATCTCCAAGGCCTACGACGACAAGCTCCTCATCGACGGGTTTTCGTTCGACGTGCCTCCGGGCGCCGTCGTGGGCATCATCGGCGCGAACGGCGCCGGAAAGACGACCCTGTTCCGGATGATCGTCGGTGAGGAAACGCCCGACGCCGGCTCCGTCGAGGTGGGAAGCACGGTGCAGCTGGCCTACGTCGATCAGTCCCGAGACGCCCTCGACCCCGACAAGACGGTGTTCGAGGAAGTGAGTGGAGGAGCCGACATTCTGTACTTCGGTCGGGCCGAGGTGAATCCGCGCGCATACCTCTCCTGGTTCAACTTCCGTGGCGCGGACCAGCAGAAGAAGGTCGGGGTGCTGTCGGGTGGCGAGCGGAATCGTCTCCACCTGGCGAAGCTCCTCAAGGAGGGGGGCAACGTCATGATGCTCGACGAGCCCACCAACGACCTCGACGTCGACACGCTGCGCGCCCTCGAGAACGCCATTCTCGACTACGCCGGATGCGTCCTCGTGATCTCCCACGACCGCTGGTTCCTCGACCGGATCTGCACCCACATCGTGGCCTTCGAGGGGGACTCCCAGGTCGTGTGGTTCGAGGGCAACTACCAGGAGTACGAAGAGGACCGCGTACGGCGCCTGGGGGACGACGCCATCCAGCCCAGCCGCATCAAGTACCGCAAGCTGGTCCGCGACTGATTAATCCGTGTTGTCGGCGGGACGGGCGCTTATCTTGGCGCAGGCGGATCCGAGCGGGAGCCAGCGTTGGGCAAGAAGCGCAGGAAGTCGAAGGGCAAGAAGAAGCGGCAGAAGGGGGGGCCGTCGCCCGACGAGGTGACGTCCACCGTCGTGAAGCCGTCCGCCGAGTCGGAGGACGGGGCTGACCTTGAGTCGGCGGTCGGATTGGACGCAGACGAAACCGTCGACGACGGAGACGACCCGGAAGAGATCCTCGACCTCGACGGCGACGAGGATGTCGTCCTCGACCTGGACGAGGATCTCGATGACCCCCTGGCGCGAGCCGAACTGGTGGCCGCCGTGGCGGGTCTGGAGGCCCTGTCCGACACTGCCGATGAGCATGATGCTGCGGCGGACGAACACGATGGCACGGCCGATGAGCCGGAGACTGCGGCCGAGAAGGACGCAGTCGCCGAAGAGGGCAGCTCCGATATCGGCATCGTTCCTACCGAGGAGATCGAGGGCGCCGGCACCCGGGACACCGACGCCGAATACGGCGTCGCCGACGGGGCCGACGCGACCCCCCTCATCGGTCCCGACGCCCTGGTGGCCCTCAGCGAGTTCAGCCGGGAAGGCGTAGCGACACTCCCCGAAGAGCTCATTCTCGACCTGGGCGAGTCCACCACGCCGGAGGAGCGCGATCGTCTCCTGGCGGCGGCCCTCGCCCACGTGGAGATGCAGGACGCCATCTACCGCGTCCCCACGGAGTCGGGGGCCTCCCGCCGGTGGAAGGGGCTCATCGCCACCGCCCTCTTCCTCATGGCCCTCTTTCTCGTCGGTCTGCCCCCGGCCTTCCTCGTGCCTGAAGCTCCGGCTCCTCTCACGGTGTCGGAGCAGGCCGACGGCATCCGCATGGCCCTCCTCATGCAAGCCGAGCAGGTCGAAGCCTTCCGCGCTCGGTCGGGGCGGCTGCCCACCACCATCAGCGAGGTGGAGTCCGCGTTGCCGGGCATCCGCTTCGTCCGTTCGTCCAACCGGCTCTATCAGCTCATCGCGTACACGCCCTCGGGCGACGCCGTCGTGTACGACTCGGCGTCACCCGACCCGCCGCGCGCCACCAGCCAGGCTGCATCGGCCCGGCTGAGGGGGGAATCGTGAAAAGAATGGCGACGGGAGACACCGTGATCGGAGTGGCCGTCAGCGCCCTCGTGTTGGCGTCCCTCCTCCCCACCTACCGGGCGCGAGCCTTCGATGGGGTGGTGGAGTCGGCCATCGCCGACGTCGAGGCGGTGCGGCAGGCCACGACGAGGGTGAGAGCCAGCACCGGCTCCGGGCCCACCGCCGTTCAGCGGGGCATGGTGGCGGTTGGAGTCTCGGCCCGCCTCCCCGCGGGCTCTGCCCTCGTGCGAGGGGGGTTCAGCAT
>CALJKZ010000053.1 GCA_937983085.1 uncultured Gemmatimonadales bacterium | reverse complement strand
AGTTGTTGGTGATGATGGCGATGAGCCGCTCTCTGGGGCTGTCGATGACCCGCGTCGATACGACCCCGGCAGCGTTACAACCGAAGCCCATGCACATGGTCAGCGCCTGCTTGCCGTGGGCCCCGGCCTTCTGGAAGAGGGAGTCCAGGTTGAACGCCACCCTGGGCAGGTACCCGAAGTCCTCGAGCAGGGTGAAAAGAGGGAAGAAGATGGCCATGGGCGGCAGCATCACGCTGATGACCCACGCCGTCGACAGGTAGACGCCGTCCAGGAGGAAGCCCTGGAGCCACCACGGCGTCCCGATGGACGTGGCCACGCCAGACAGCCAGCCGTGGACGTTGTCGATGAGAAGCGTCGCCAGCATCGACGAAGGCACGTTGGCCCCCTCGATGGTGAGCCAGAAGACCACCGCGAGGATGAAGAGCATGAGCGGGAAGCCGAAGACGGGACTCGTGAGAAGTCCGTCGAGCTTTCTGTCGAGGTCGAAGCCGGCCTTGGCCAGTCCCCGCTTCTGCACCCTCTGGGCGATTTCTTCGGCGGCGGAGTACGCGTGCTCCGTCACCAGGTCGTGGAAGTCCGGCGGCAACTCCCACCGCAACCGGGTCGCCGCGTCCAACACGCGTTGCCGGGCCTCGGGGTCAGGGACGGGGCGCTCCACGTCGATGTCATCACGGGAGAGTTGGCCGAGTTCGCCAGAACGCACGGCTTCCTGGACCGCCTCGTCGGCGTTGAGAAGGCGGAGGGCCACCCAGCGGGCGTTGGGCACATCGTCGAAGACGTCCTCGATGACCGGCACCAGTCGGGCGATAGCCTGCTCCACCTCCGGCGCCTGCCGCGCCTGCCGGTAGGGTCGCGTAGCACGTTCCCCCATGGCGACGGCGTGGGCGGTATCCAGGAGGGTGTCGATCCCCTGGCCGTCTCGGGCGGTGCCCGGCACCACCGGCACGCCGAGCTCTTCCTCGAGCTTCGCCGGATCCAGCGCAATGCCGTGGCGCCGGGCCTCGTCCATGAGGTTCAGAAAGACCACGACCCGGTCGGTGATCTCCAAGATCTGCAGAACCAGATTGAGGTTGCGCTCGAGGCGGGTGGCGTCGACGACCACGACCGTGACGTCCGGTCGGCCGAAGAGGACGAAGTCGCGAGCGACTTCCTCGTCGACGCTGCCGGCCTGGAGGGAGTAGGTACCGGGCAGATCCACGACCTTCACCCGGCTCCCCTCGTGGGCGAAAGCGCCCTCCGCACGCACGACGGTCTTGCCCGGCCAGTTGCCGGTGTGCTGCCGAAGTCCGGTAAGCTGGTTGAATACGGTGCTCTTCCCGACGTTCGGGTTACCCGCCAGGGCGATGAGGTAGTCCCACTTGTCGGGACTCAGTCCCAAGCGGACGAGGCTCTGCTCCCGATGCTCCGAGCAGGAGCCACAGGGGTCGATCGCGAGACTCGGCATCAGGCCACCTCCTCCGAATCGACGGGGTCCGGCGCCCGTTGGCCGGACGCGCCAGCGTCTTCGTCCGAGCCACCGGGGTAGGGAGGTCCGATATCGGAATCACCCAACTCCACCCGCACCCACTCCGCCTGCTCGCGCCGGAGGGCGATGAGGGCACCGCGTATGCGATAGGCGATGGGGTCACCTCCAGCGGACCGGAAGGCCGCTTCGATGACCGTTCCGCGCACCACGCCGAGATCCAGCAATCGGCGCCTCTGGGCGCCCTTGCAACGAGGCGAGATGCCGACGACCCGAGCCGACTCACCAGGTTCGAGATCGACGAGCGTCGACACCGGCGCGTCCGCTCGCTCACCCTTGGCGAGAAGCCGCACCGTGACGTTGGCCGCCACGACCAAGTCCAAAGCCCTCTCCCTTCCATGGGCCCGAATCGTCACCGCGTTTCCGTTCCGGCTCACGACCTCGAGCCGAGCACCCACGTCGAGGCCGTCCTCGAGCAGTGCGTCGTAGATGACCCGGGGCTCGTCTTCCAGGTGCACCACTTCCACCGTCCGACCGACCTCGACGCCTGCAAGGGTGGTTCGCTCGACCTTGGGAAGCTCTCCGCCGGATGTGGGAATGGGATCGCCGTGGGGATCCCACGCCGGATGGCCGAGGCGGGCAGCGAGGGCGTCGGCCTGTTCCGATGACAAGGCGTGCTCCATACGTTCGGACTCGGCGTGACATTCCCCTGCTGGGACACCGGTGCGGTCGGCGAGATATCGCTCCCAAAGCCGGTGGGTCCGTACGAGCTGCAACGCAGAGGAGCGGCCCTCGTCGGTGAGCTTGGGCCCGGTCTCCGTATTGTGGGTGAGCTCGGCCTCGGCGAGTCGCTTGAAGAGATCGGCCGCTCGCCCGCGGGAGATCTCGAGGCGGCCCGCCAGGCTTTCCAGAGTGCACGAACGGCCGACGCTCTCGCAGGTGTAGACGTGCTTCAGCGCATCCTCGAGCAAGACACGCTCACTCAGGTGCGAGAGCTGTCTCAGTCGTGCGACGATGCCACGGCTCGGCCAGAGCAGTAACGCTCCGAGGGCGACGACAGCGGCGAAGACGACGAGAGCAACGGCGGGGTCGATCATGGGGGGTCGGGTGGACTAAGGCAGGAACAGGCCCGGTTCCGGGTTTAGGCGCACATATTTTTAGGCTAGCCTAAAACTCTCATCCGCAGGGCCGTCGTGTCAACCTCCCCAAGTGGCGTGGAGATCCCCACTACGCGGCCTCGCTTGATCAGATCTCCGCCGCGAGCCATCGTCTCGCCATGCACTCCGCACCGTCACCACACCCACGCCTGGCCACCCGCGCCGTCCCCCCCCTTGGCCTGGCCGGAGCCCTGTCCACAATGGCCCCTGCACATCGTGCCGTCGCGCAGATCCCCGGTGTTTCGTCCGTCTGCGACGACCGCCCACCGGCCACCGGCGCCTCACCGTTCGCTGCCGAGCAGCCGGCCCCCTCGGAGTCCGGCTCCGACTCGGATCGGCCGGCGTCGGACCTGTACTGCATCGACCTGGTCCCCACTACGCGGGGTGGGGAGGCAGCGGGCGTCGTCGAGCTCCGGCGGCCCTGGTCACCCTTCGGCGTCACCGTCACCGCCGACGGGCACCATAGGCACGACCTCGTCGCCTGGTTCGCCCGCCTCCCGGATCCGTCGAGCCTTGGGCCCTACACAGCCTACGTGGCGTGGGCCACACCGCTCTCCCTCGACCCGGTCGTCCGGCTCGGGGAAGTGAAGAACGGAGAGAACGCCCTCGGAGAGGTGTCCTTCAACAAGTATCTGATCTGGATCTCCGCAGAGGCCTCGGCCGACGTCACGGAGCGGGACGGGCCACTCGTGATCCGCGGCCGGTCGCCATCGGCGCGAATGGAGGCTCACGACCTCCTCGCCTTCGCCCCGTCGGCGGAGGAAGGGTCGAGCATGGCCGGCTCGATGGCCGTGGCGGGCGACTCGATCGGGATGGTAGGCGACTCGACGGCGATGGCAGGCGACTCGACGGCGATGGGAGCGATGGCTGGAATGACCGGAACGACCGACGAAACGTGGGATATGCCGCCCATGTACGACGGCGTTCCAATGCTTCCCGGCGTGATGGGTTCCCGGCCTGCCGTGTCGCCCCTCCGGCCCACCGTCGTCCCGGAGAGCCTGCCCGAAGCACGCCCTCGCGACATCGTCTCCCTTCCCGACGGCGGTACCCTCGACCTCACCGCCGGCTTCGTCACGAAGCAGGTGGGTGACCGGGAGTTGGTGATGATGGCCTTCAATGACCAGATCCCCGGCCCGCTACTTCGGGTCGACGAGTCGTCCACCCTCTTCGTGAACTTCCAGAACGATACACCGTTGCCCACGGCCGTTCATTGGCACGGCATCCGCCTCGACAATCGCTATGACGGCGTTCCGGGCATCACCCAGGACCCCGTCCAGCCTGGGGAGAGCTTCCGCTACACCATCCACTTCCCCGACCCGGGCATCT
>CALJKZ010000052.1 GCA_937983085.1 uncultured Gemmatimonadales bacterium | reverse complement strand
GGAGAGATGGGCACCCCCTTCCTCATCTTCCCTACCGCCGGCGGCGACGCCGAGGAGATCGAGCGCTTCCTCGTCATCGACACCCTGTCGGAGTATCTGGAAGCCGGACAGGTGAAGGTCTACTCCTGCGACTCCATCGCAGGGCGGGCCATGCTCACACAAGAGGGCACGCCCCAGCACCGCATGTGGCTCTGGAACCAGTTCCTTGAGTTCATCGGCAAGGAGCTGGTCCCGGCCATCCGCCACGACTGCCAGAGCGACGATATCGGCATCGTCGTCGGCGGGTCGTCCATCGGTGCCCTCAATGCCCTGGCCACGATCTGCCGCTTCCCGGGCGACTTCACCCACGCTCTCTGCATGAGCGGCACATACCATCTGGAGCGGTTTCTGAAGGCGCCCATCACCCGGGAGTTCTATCACGCCTCGCCGGTGCACCACCTCCCGGACCTCCAGGGGCCACACCTGGATCAGCTCCGGTCGCGGTTCATCCTGTTGGCCTCCGGGGAGGGCGAGGCCGAGGACATCTCAGAGTCGTGGCGGGTCGCACAGGTCCTTGGTTCCAAGGGCGTGCCCAACCGTGTGGACTCGTGGGGCACAGAGTGGATCCACGACTGGCCCACCTGGCGCAACATGCTCCACAAGTATGTGCCGGAGCTCATGGGACTGGACGCCGAATAGCGGCTGGACCGTCACCGAGTCACCCAGGCGAGGCCCCCCGCCTCAGACGCGCTCCGGTCGGGCGGCTCACAAGCGCTCAGCCCGGCGGGTCGTCGCCCTCTCCGCCTGCCATGGCGTCCACGTAGAACTTCGTCGCGTACTCCCGTAGCATGCGCCCGGTGGTGAAGTCGCGCCCGGCGACCCACAGCGACTGCTTCATCATGTCGACCCACCCCATGGGGATGCCGCTCCCGGTGCGCTCGTAGAAGAGGGGCACCACGTCGTTCTCGAGCAGGTCGAAGGTGTGGTTCCAATCCCAGTCGTCGGGGTCGTCGAGGTCGGGAGCCAGGGGGATGGCCCAGCCGTTGCTTCCGTTGTAGCCCTCGGCCCACCACCCATCCATGGTGCCGAACTGGGGAACGAAATTCAGCGCCGCTTTCATGCCGCTGGTACCCGATGCCTCCCGAGGGACCCGGGGCAGGTTCATCCAGACATCCACGGCCCGGAAGAGCCACTTCGCCACGTGCATCTCGTAGTCCTGCACGAAGGCTACCCGGCCCGCCGAACGGGGATCGTGGGACAGCTTGTAGATACGCTGAAGGATGCGCTTGCCGTCCTCGTCGGCTGGATGCGCCTTACCCGAGAAGATGATCTGCACCGGCCGGCGTGCATCGGTGATGAGGTCGAGGAGCCGCTCTTCCTCACGCACCAGGAGGTCGGCGCGCTTGTACGTGGCGAACCGTCGGGCGAAGCCGAGGGTCAGCACTTCGGGATCGAGGAGAGGGCCTGACGCCACCAGGTGGCGCGCCTTGCCCCAGACGCCCTGCCAACGGTCCCGGGCCTGCTCCACCAGGAAGCGGAAGGCCCGGCGCTTCATCTCCTGCCTGACGCGCCACACCTCATCGGCGGGCATCTCGAGGACCTTGTCCCAGACGTCGGACTTCTCGACCCGGTGAATCCACCACTCACCCAGCTGGTCGTCGAGGAGGTTCTGTACTGGCCTCGACATCCAGGTCCAGGTGTGCACCCCGTTGGTGACGGACCCGATGGGTACCTCGTCCGGCTCACGTTCGCCCCACATGGAGCCCCAGATCTCCCGGGTCACGGCCCCGTGCTTCGCGGACACACCGTTCACGAATCGTGCAAGACGGATGGCGACGGCGGTCATGTGGAAACGATCGGGTCCGGTTTCGTCGGCGAGCCCCAGATCCATGAATCGCCGTGAGTCGATGTCCATCGCGTCCCACATCGGGCCGAGGATGGACTCCACCTGCTCGAAGGAGAAGTTGTCGTGGCCCGCGGGGACCGGCGTGTGCGTCGTGAAGACGGAGTGGGCCCGTACGCCTGCGACGGCATCCTCGAAGGCTGCCCCGCCATCGATGGCCTGGCGCACGCGCTCCACCATCATGAGCGCCGCGTGACCTTCGTTTGCGTGCCAACATCCGGGCGTCACGCCCAGGGCCTGAAGGACCCGGACCCCACCGATACCGAGGATGATCTCCTGCTTGAGGCGGAGTTCCTCGCCCGACTCGTACAGCCGGTTCGTCAGCGGACGGTCGGCCTCGTCGTTCGTCTTCAGGTCCGAGTCGAGGAGGAGGAGCCGGGTCCGACCGACCATCATCTCCCAGGCTCCCAACGCCACGTCGCGACCCTCGATGGTCACCGACGCCAGGCCCGAACCCTCGGGGTCGTGGAGCCGTGTCAACGGCATGCGGGCAGGATCGCACTCCTCGTCTTCGTTGATCTGCCAGCCTTCAGCGTCGAAGTGCTGGTCGAAGTATCCCCGAGTGTACATGAGGCCCACGCCCACCATGGGGATGCCCATGTCCGATGCACTCTTCAGATGGTCGCCCGCTAGGATCCCCAGCTCACCGGAGTAGATGGGGATGGAGTCGTGAACGGCGAATTCGGCGCAGAAGTACGCCACCGGGCCGGCGTCAGCGTCGGGATGGGTCTGCCGGAACCATGTCCCTTCGTCGGCACCCAACGTGGAGAGGCCGCCGTAAACCTCTTCGTACAGTGCAACGAAATCGGGATCGGCGGCGCACGCCTCCAACCGCCCGGGCTCGACCTCCTGCAGAAGCCGGACCGGGTCGTCCCGGGTCTGGGCCCAGAGGACCGGGTCGATCCGCTCGAAGAGCTCGTGGGCGTCCCGGTTCCACGACCACGCCAGATTCATGGCGATCTCGGGAAGGCCGATAATAGCGGCGGGGAGGGCGGGGATTCTGTCTACGGCAGGTTTCATGGTTGCGTTCAGGTCGTGACCAATGCGTTCACGGGCCGGGAATGTCGCAACACCGGGGGCCGCTTTGAAGACGTTGACAGAACGGTGACGGAGTCGTCACCCCATCTTGGATCGGCCCTTGCATCGTTATCTTTGATGCACGGCTGAGGAGCTTCGGCCGGGTGGGAATCGGGCTCGGCCGGGCCCCTTGAAAATCACAATCAGAACGACTGCAGGAGATACGCATGGAGAAGCAACTTCAGGCATTCATCGAAGCCCACCCCCAGGGGTGGGACCACGACGCGTGGCTCGGGCTACTCGTCGACCTCGAGAAGGCCGGCCACGACGTGAGCAACACCGAAGCCATCGGGTGGGAGCTCGAGCGCGAGCGCCTCGCGTGGGAGCTACGGCGGAAGGACGTGCCGGGCCTGGGCCCGAAGCGCATCGACGCGGTGGTGGAGCGCTTCGGCACCCTCTGGAGCCTCCAGCACGCCGAGGCCGAGGATATCGCCGAGATCAAGACGATCCACGGCAAGCTCGCGGAAAAGGTGCACTCGGCCGTCCGCTAAGCACGGAACGGTTCAGCGCCACCGAGGCGCCGCGGCGAGTGTTTTCGCCGCGGCGCCTCGTTCTTTCCGGGTGCACACCAAGCCGACGGGCCCGCCGTTCTGCGCGCCCGCCGGCGGGGCCCAGGCGCTGGGAGAGGCTACTGGGGGAAGTTCGACAGACATCACGCGGCAGCCTACCCGCGGCCGCAACCTATGCGGACAACAGACCCTGAAACGCCCCCACGCCTCCGGGGTTGTACTTCCCTCCAGATCTTTCATCGAACGCTATAGCGAGGTCCTCGTGGCAGCTGCCAAGCAAGGCGACACCGTACACGTCCACTACACCGGAAAGCTCGACGACGGCACCGTCTTCGACAGCTCGAGGGGCCAGTCTCCTCTGGCCTTCGTACTGGGAACGGGTCACGGGATTGCAGGCTTCGAAAAAGCGGAGGAGGGGAGGACCGCCGTCGGCGACGAAGTCTCCACGAGGATCGCGCCGGAGGACGCCTACGGTATACGATCAGAAGAACTGGTGCTGGACGTCCCGGCGGAGAACTTCCCCGACGCAGCGTCGCCGGCAGTCGGCGACCGTTTCGAGATGAGCACCCCGGACGGCCAGAAGATCCCGGTCACGGTGACGGCCGTCGCCGAGGAGACCGTACAGATCGATGCGAATCACCCCCTCGCGGGTGAGCAGCTGAACTTCGAGCTGGAGTTGGTGAAGATCGACTGATCCACCTGCGCTCGATGTCTACGCCTGGAGGCCGACCCATGACGCGACCGACCCCCATCGTCTCGAGCGGGCTTCTCCTCACGTGCGGGCTACTTCTCGCAGGAGGGCTACTCGCTGTCGCGCCAGGCACATCGTCCGCGCAGAGCGATGGGGAGACGGGGACCCTCATCGTCCTCAACAAGGGTGCGCACACCGCCACCTTCGTGGACGTGGCATCCGGCGATGTCGTTGCTACCCTCGATACCGGCCGAGGACCCCACGAACTCGCTGTCACCAAGGACGGGCGGTGGGCAGTCTCCACCGACTACGGGGGCGGCAACACACTGACCGTCTTCGATGTTGTGGGCCCTCGGGTCGCCGGAACGATCGACCTCGGTGAGTATCCGCGTCCCCACGGTGCGTTCTTCCTCCCGGGTGACTCCATCGTCGCGGTGACCTCCGAGGCCAGCCGCACGGTGGTGTTGGTACAACCATTCCGCGGCGAGATCGTCGGCGTCATCCCCACGCGGGCTGACGGCTCACACATGGTCGCCGTCACAGGAGACGGGCGGACGCTCTACACGGGCGACATCGGTGCCGGCACGGTCTCCCGACTCGATGTGGATGGTCGGACCAAGACGCGAAGCTATCCCGTCCCGGCGCAGCCCGAGGCGATCACCGT
>CALJKZ010000051.1 GCA_937983085.1 uncultured Gemmatimonadales bacterium | reverse complement strand
CGCTCCTGTACCTCCACGACGCGTCCCCGCGGCGGACGTCGTCCGACGACCAGGAGCTCCTCGAGATCTACGCCGACGCCGCCCACGCCCTGTCGGAGGCCGCGAACCTCTTCAGCCTCGGCTACATGGACCTTCGAGCCCGGGCCGCGTGCGAAGAGCTGTACTGGGCCGTCGGGCGCGCCGTGCTGGAGCACTTCGGCGAGGAGTTGCCCGAGTCCATCTCGGACCTTCCCGATCGACTGGCCGATCTCTACTTCGTGAACCTCAGCGTCTTCCAGTCCCTCCTCGACTCGTGGGGCATCGGTCAGCTGTTTCCCACCATGCCGCTGCACCGCCTCGACGAGGAGCCCACTCGCCACGGGGTCCTGGCCGACATCACATGTGACTCCGACGGGCGCATCGACCGCTTCCCCGGTGAGGACGGTCCCAAGTCGACCCTCGAGCTCCATGCCGCGCCCGACGGATCGGACTTCACCCAGAACGACGACACCCCGTCGTACTACCTGGGCATCTTCCTCACGGGCGCGTATCAGGAGACCCTCGGAGACCTCCACAACCTCCTGGGCGATACCAACGCCGTGCACATCACCCTCGGCGACGACGGTCGGTGGCGCATCGATACCGTGGTGGAGGGCGAGTCGGTCCGAGAGGTCCTGCGCTACGTCCAGTTCGATCCCGACGACATCCGCGGTCGCCTCCACAAAGACGTCGAGGCGGCCTTGGAAGCCGGCCGCCTGACCCTCTCGGAGGGAGCGAGCCTCCGCCGCTTCCTCGACGAAAGCCTGCAGGGCTACACCTATCTGGAGTAATCCGCACAGACTCTGGCATCCTTCCTGCATCAATGAGTGGCCAGCACCCTCGGGGGGATGAGATCCCGCCGCGAGAGAACACTCATCAATAGCAATGGGAGCTCACCGAAATGAGTCTACGCACGATGCAGAGAGGGCTGGGCCTCATGGCCGCCTTCGCCGTCGTGGGCGCCACCAGCGCCTGCAAGACGGTCAGCCCGGAAGACATGGACGCCAGCCTGGCCGAGCTTCGGGCCGAGATGCTCGAAGAGATGGCTGAGGGCGACGCCGCCATCCATTCCGAGCTCGAGGCCGACATCGGCGCCGTCGAGGCGCGCCTCGCTGCCCTGGAGCAGGACCTGGCCGAAATGGAGCGTGAGTTCGAGGTCTCCATCGAGCGCCTCGAGAACTCGCTCCGCTTCAACGTCCCGGTCTACTTCGGGTTCGACGACGCCACGCTGCAGAGCGAGGGCCAGGAGATCCTGGACCGCTTCGCCATGGTCGCCTCCGAGTACTACCCCGACGCGATGGTCACCGTCGAGGGCTTCACGGATCCGGCGGGCAGCGCAGAGTACAACCTCTGGCTGGGCGAGCAGCGCGCCAACGCCGTCGCCGAGTACCTGACCGGCAACACCGCCATGAGCGCCGACCGCGTTCGCGCCGTCAGCTACGGTGAGGATACGCGCCGGCTCATCTCGGAGAACTGGGGTCCCGGACAGGAAGGCTGGCAGAACCGCCGCGTCGTCCTGGCCATCGACCATTCCGGCGCCATGCCGGCCATGGTCTCCGACAGCGACCTGGAGAGCGGCACGCAGAACTGATCGCGCCTTTCGCTGAAGGCCGCGAGGCCGTCGGGACCCAGCGTCCCGACGGCCTCGTTTTTTGTCCGGGGTCCAACCCACGGACGCCGCGATGAGGACCTTCGCCCCAGGTGACCGCGAGGAAGGGAGTCAGTACAGGTAGCCGAGGCCGATGTAGATACCCAGACCGGCCTCGCTGGACGTCGCGGCGTCGAGGGCGACGACGAAGTTCTCCCCCATCCCCACGCGAAGACCGCCACCGTAGCCGCGGTGGAGATCCTCGAACACGTTCCCGAGGTCGAAGCCATCGTCCCAGACCCGGCCTTGATCCAGGAAGGCCGACACGACGGCGTGGAAGCGACGGTCGAGGAGCCCGAAGTCGACGACGCGCCATCTCAGCTCGACATTCCAGACGAACATCCCCTGGCCGACGTACCGGTTTCGGAGGATCCCCCGAACGGTCTTCGCGCCCCCGAGACCCTCCTCCTGACCGAACGAACTCTGCACACGGAGGAGCTCGAAATCGGGGGCGCCATCACTCACGTGCTGGCCCAGAATCCGATGCGCGAAGACCAGCCCGTCGGTGAGGGACCAATACCGACGGTCGGTCACGGTGATGCGATGAAAGGTCACGTCCGCGGCGAGCGTGCGGTCGGTACGACGCACGAGGACCTCCGTCCACACTCCGGCGGTGGGCCCGGACTCACGGTCGCGCGTGTCCCAGACGAGACCGCCTCGGAGGTAGTTGAGCCACGCTTCTTCCTCGTCGGAACCGTGGTCGCCGGCGTACACGGTGGTGCCCTCTCCCTCGGGTACGGGCGTGGTGGTGACCCGCTCCAGTCCACCGCCCACCAACAGCCGGACCGGAGACGTACCGAGGGAACGCTGGAGGTCGAAGGTCAGGCTGGTCCGAAGGAGTCCGAAACGGTAGTAGAACGGGTTCGGTCCGTCGTCCGCCTCCAAGGCCTCGTCGTAGGGCGTCGCGTTCCCGATTCCGTACCATGGCGTGGCGATCTGCTTCTCTCTCCCGCCGAACGCGGTAAGGCGCCATCGGTCGCGGGCGAACCGCGGCGAGTCGAAGAAGACGGTGATGTCCCGGCGACCCTCCGTGGTCAGGAAGAGCGTGGGGCGCAGCGTCCAGACGTACGGCTGGACGTCTCCGGACCCGTACTGGTACACCTGGGCGATGGCGCCGTACCCGAAGCCCTCGTCGGAGTCGAAATTGATGGCCGGAACGGCGCCCACCTCCAACCCACGGGAGGCCGGCGCCTGAGCCCTCGCGTCGGCGACCGCCGCGAGAGCGAGGCATGCCACGGCAATGGGAAGGACGGTGAGGCGGCGCATGGATCCCGGCATCCGAAAGTCGTCGAGCTGCTGCGGATCCCGGAGAGTACGGCCGGGCCGCGCCGGGGGCGATACGTCGTCCGACGTAGCGCACCTTTCCCCCACGCTGCATTGCGGCCATCGTAGGCCGATGATCGAACCCTCACCGTCGAGACCGTGACCCACGTCCCGCCCTTCGCACCCGACCGACGCCTCTTCCCCTTCGACTCGAAGTGGTTCGACAGCGAAGCCGGTCGCGTGCACTACATCGACGAAGGCGTCGGCGACCCCATCCTTTTCCTCCACGGCAATCCCACGTGGAGCTTCCTCTACCGGGGCATCATCATCCGTCTGAGGAAGAACTACCGGTGCATCGCCCTGGACTACCCCGGCTTCGGGCTGTCCGAGCGTCCCCGCAACTACGACTACACGCCGGCCGAGCACGCCGACGTGGTCGGCCAGTTCGTGCGACACCTCGACCTGAATGATCTGACGGTGATGGGTCAGGATTGGGGTGGCCCCATCGGGCTGCGGATGGCGTGCGACGAACTCCACCGTATTCGGGCCCTCGTCATGGGCAACACCTGGTACTGGCCCCTCGACAGTTGGCAGGGCAAGACCTTCGCCTACGTCATGTCCATGGCGCCCATGCAGTCGAGGATCCTCAACCACAACCTCTTCGTCGAGAAGATCATGCCGCTGGGGGTCAAGCATCCCATGTCGGCGGAGGTGAGGCACCACTATTCCGAAGCCATGCCCACGCCGGCCAGTCGCATCGGCGCGGCCGAGTTCCCGGTCCAGCTCTTGAACGCCACCTCGTGGCTCTCTCGCCTCGAACAGGATGTGGAGGACCGGTTGGCCAACGTGCCCATCCTCCTGACGTGGGGTCTGCACGACCTCATGTTCACGCGACCGTTCATGGAGCGCTTCCGGCAGACCTTCAAGCTCGCGCGCGTGGCTCGCCTCGACGCAAAGCACTACATCCAGGAAGACGCACCCAAGGAGATCTCCGAGGCCATCCAGGAGTTCCTCGAGTCCTCCGACGTGACGACCGCGGCGAGGTGATGGCCACCCTCGTGGTGGGGCTCGGCGGCGCATTGGGCGCCGTGGCCCGCTACTGGAGTACCGAGTGGGTGCGAGCGATGGCAGGCGACGCCCTTCCCTGGGGGACCTTCGCCGTGAACGTGGTCGGGTCCTTCGCCCTCGGCTTCCTCCTGGTGTGGCTCCACTCGATGGCGCCGTCGGCCCAGGCGCGACAATTCCTCGCCATCGGGTTCCTCGGTTCCTTCACCACGTTTAGCACGTTCAGCCACGAACTCGTGGAGCTGACTCGCGCGGGGGAGTTGTTGCGAGCCGGCGGGTACGCAGCCGTCTCGGTGGCGGTGGGCGTAGCCGCCGTCGTCCTCGGAGCCTGGGTGGCGGGGGTCATGGTGCAGGCTCGGAACTGATGGTCGCTGCAGGACTCGAACCTGCGACATCTACGATGTGAACGTAGCGCTCTACCAGCTGAGCTAAGCGACCGACGAGGCGAACGAGGCCCGGCATTCCGTCCGGACCTCGTCGCCGATACCCCCACGGGGACTCGAACCCCGGTCTTCGCCGTGAGAGGGCGATATCCTAGGCCACTAGACGATGGGGGCGGAAACCTTCGTTTCCGAAGGGCCCAAATTCTACCCAAGCCCCTGTTGGCTCTCAACCCCTCAACGGTTTGCCATCCTCGGGAGTCTGAACGGGTACGCGGGTCGATGGAGACCCGCGTTGGGATGGGACGGGGCCCTCCCCCCCGAGTGTTCTCAGGACGGAGTTGGCAGGATGCCGGTGGCGGAATCGACGATGAAGCTGGACGCGGAGTCCATACGAGGGTGGCTGAGCGACCGGAGCGGCTGGAAGCGCCGGTCGAACCGACTTACC
>CALJKZ010000050.1 GCA_937983085.1 uncultured Gemmatimonadales bacterium | reverse complement strand
CGCCCTGGTACGACCACGTCGAACGCTTCGCGGGCATCGCCGGGAGCGCCGAGGGTCTGTCCCAGCTTCCCGACGGCGTCTTCCAGCCGGCCTTCGCCCTGACGTGCGCCGAGGAGGAGTTCAAGGCACGGGTCGAGGCCGCCTTCCCCGGTCGGAACGTCATTCCCGCTCGTGTCGCCCACATCACCGAGCCCACGGAGGAGCAGCAGGAACTCGGGCGATCCCGGTGCCGCGTCCGTAACCGATGCGAGCACGGCTGCATCTTCAAGGCGTACTTCTCGTCGCTGAACGCCACCCTCCCCGCGGCCGAGCGCACCGGCAACCTGACGATGATTCACAACGCCATCGTGCAGTCTGTCGACTACGATCCCGAGACGTCCCGCGTCACCGGCGTGCGCGTCGTCGACGCGGAGTCAGGGGAGCGAACCACCTACACCAGTCGCGTCGTCTTCCTGAACGCATCGACCATCGCGTCGGCCATGATCCTTCTGCAGTCGACCTCGGAGGCGTTCCCCAACGGCCTGGCGAACCGCTCGGATCAGATCGGTCGGAATCTCATGGACCACATCAGCGGCGCGGGGGCTTCGGGACTCCTGCACGGCTTCGAGGACAAGACCGTGTTCGGGCGCCGCCCCGGTGGCATCTACATCCCCCGCTATGCCAACATCACGGAGAACGACAAGCCGTACCGTCGCGGCTTCGGATTCCAGGGAGGCGGCACGCCCGTGGGCGGTCCCGGTGGGCGGACGCCGGGAATCGGCCGCGCGTTCAAGGAGGCCCACCGCCGCCCCGGCCCGTGGCGCATCGGAATCGGCGCCTTCGGGGAGCAGCTTCCCGACCCGATGCACCGCGTCCCCCGCCACCCCACTCGTCGGGACCGATGGGGGAATCCGGTGGCCGTCTTCCGCGTGACGTATTCGGACAATGCCTACGTCATGATGGAGGAGGCCCGAAAGGACGCCGTCGCCATGCTCGAGGCCGCCGGCTGTACGGACATCCGTTCGGGTGAGGTCGAGCTCACCAAACCCGGAAACCGCATCCACGAGATGGGGAGCGCCCGCATGGGCCGGGACCCCGGGACCTCCGTCCTCAACGGGTGGTGCCAAGCCCACGACGTGGAGAATCTCTTCATCACCGACGGGTCGTTCATGACGTCGGCGGCGTGTCAGAACCCGTCGCTGACGTACATGGCGTTCAGCGCGCGGGCGGCGAATTACGCTGCGGACCTGATGGCGGAGGGGAGGCTGTAGGTCCATGGCGGACCACCATCGGCACCGTCGAGAGCGAAGGCTTCCAGCCCGGGCGTGGCGGATGCGAGGCTGGACCATGGCCGCCGTGGTGCTCTTGCTGATTGCTTGCGGCGGGGAGCAGGGCCCGGAAGTTCCCCAGGGGCCGGACCCCTTCGAGCTACTGCGCGGCGCCTGGAGTGGTACGGCCTTCGTCTCCGTGCAGGACACGGACGTGCGCTGCACGCTCGGCGGGTGCTCGGGGACCTTATTGTCCCGCCTCGAATGCCCCGCAGAAAGCGTCCTCACGAGTTCGAATGGAGTCTTGATGGGGACGATCTCCATCGATGAAGCCCTCTGCAGCCTCGTGAGCGGGGACGAACCGTACGTCACGCTGAACTTCGACACATCCATTGAAGGAGTCGCCAAGGATGTCATCCACGACGGGGTGGATTACGAGGCGGAGTTCGAGATCACCCTGGCGGCAGGTGGGGGCTCCATCGCCTTCCAGCAACTGTTCGGCTGTTCACCCAGGGAACCCTGGGTGTTCGTCGGAAGCGCTAGCCAAGGGTCGGGCGTCACGTGGGGAGCGATGCTCGTGAAGAAGGGAGTCGTCCTTCACTGGAGCAAGGTGAACGATATCTTCGCTCGCTGCGGAGCCGACGAAGTCGTCCTCGCCATGAGTGTGGGGTTCCGACGAAGCTGACGATGAAGGGGGAAGTGGGACGGGACGCCCCCTCAGGCCAGCCCCTTCCTCACCCGCGCCGAGACGGTCTCGGCCACCACCACCGTGGCGAGAATCACGCCGAGGATCACGCTCACCCGCGACCAGGCCAATGCGTCGATGGATGCCTGCAGCGCCATTCCCAACCCTCCGGCCCCGACGATGCCGAGGATGGTGGCTTCACGGATGTTGATCTCCCAACGGTAGACGCTCACGCCGGCCATCGTCGGCAGGACGTGGGGCAGGAGGCCGAAGGCCAGCGCGTGGGCCCGCCCGGCTCCCGTGGTCTCGATGGCCATCACCGGAAGCGGAGGTGCCTCCTCGATGGCCTCGTACACGAGCTTGCCCACGAAGCCGACGGACCGGAGCGCGATGGCCAGGACTCCGGCGAGGAGGCCCGGACCCACGAGGACCACGAGGATGAGCGCCCAGATGAGGGAGTTCACCGAGCGCGAAGTGACCAGCACCAGGAGGGCCAGAGGGCGGAGAACGCGGCGCGACGGCGTGGTGGTATCCGCCGCCAGAAAGGCCACAGGGATGGCGATACTGACGCCCAGGACGGTCCCGAGGGTGGCGATGTGCAGCGTATCGACCAGCGGCTGGAACAGGGCGGCGAGATACGACGCGTCCGGCGGAAACATCCGCAGACCCATGTCCTGCAACTGGACGCCGGCGTCGAGGACGAAGCCCCACGTGGTGCGCGCGGATATATGGCTCCACGCCCAGCCGAGTCCTGCCGCGACCCCGAGGGTCCCGAGCCAGCGGTTCCTCCGTTCGGCCGGAGTGTGCCACTCCCACGCGGACGTCACAGGAGCCTCCGTCGCAGACGGCCCGACACGACCTCCGCCAGGAAGAGCATCGAAATGATGAGGATGAGGATGGCCGAGACCGACTCGAACTCGTATCGGGCGAAGGCCGTGATGAGCGTCGCGCCGATCCCTCCGGCACCCACCAGTCCGATGATGGCCGACTCACGGAAGTTGATGTCGAGGCGGTAGAGGGTGAGCCCCAGGATCCGCGGCATGACCTGCGGAAGCACCCCGAAAGCGATGCGACTGAGCCACGGTGCACCGGCAGCCGTGAGTGCCTCGAGGGGGGCGGCATCGATCTCCTCCACCGCCTCGGCGAGGAGCTTTCCGAGGAACCCGACGGTGGCCACCACGAGCGTCATGAAGCCGGCGAACGCTCCGAAGCCGAACATGGCCACGAAGAGGATGGCCACGAGCACCTCGTGGAAGGCGCGGAAGACCGCCAACGCACCCCGGCATACGGCGTAGACGGGGGGCGGGACCAGATTGCGGGCAGCGCCGAGTCCGAAAGGAACGGAGAGAACGAAGCCTGCGGCGGTGGCTGCCAGCGTCATGGCCAGGCTCTCCACAAGGCCCGCCCGGATGTCGGACCAACGCGTCACGAAGTCGGGGCGCAGCCACCCGCCGAAGAAGTCCACCGCTCGCGCCGCACCCTCCGCCATGCGTGCGGCGTCGACATCGATGGTGACCAGCGCGATGACTGTGTAGGCTCCACCGCCCAGAACCAGAAGCCTGCGGGTCGTCGCGCTGGCGATCCGTGGCGGCGGACGCCAGGCGCCGGCGGCCTCAGTCCGCACGTCCCACCTCGGAGCCCGGCGTCGGTACGACGTGGGACTCCACGGCCTCCTCGCCGTACACCGCCGTGAGCACGTCGTCCGTGAGGTCGAGGGAGGGCCCGTCGAAGGCGAGGCGCCCCTCGTGGAGCGCCAGGATCCGAGGACAGAACCGCCGAGCCAGCGGCACATCGTGGAGGTTGATGAGCGCCGCCAGCCCGCTCTCCCTGCACACGTCCGAGATGAGCGTCATGATCCGGACCGACGCCGCCGGATCGAGGCTGGCCGTCGGCTCATCCACCAATAGGAGGTCGGGGTTCTGGATAAGGGCCCGGGCAATGCCCACGCGCTGTTTCTGCCCTCCGGAGAGCTCGTCGCACCGCCGATCCTCGAAGCCCTCCAAACCCATCCGGTGCAGCAGCCGGAACGCCTCGGACACATCGGCCTCGTCGAAGCGGCGCCGCACCGCCTGCCAGAAGCCGGTGCGTCCGAGGGTCCCGCACAGGACGTTTTCCATGACGCTCAGTCGGTCGATGAGGGCGTGCTCCTGGAAGATCATCCCCATGCGCCGACGCGCCGACCGGAGCTCGGTCGTGCCGAGGGTCGTGAGTTCGGTGCCTCCGAGTCGCACCGATCCGGACGAAGGCTCCACCAGACGTTGAACGGCCCGGAGCAGCGTGCTCTTTCCCGCGCCCGACGCGCCGATGAGGCCGACGATCTCCGCTGGTGCGAGGGTGAACGAGACGCCTCGTAGCACGTCGGCCCCGGTTCCGTAGCGCACCACAAGGTCCTCGACCTCGAGGACGGAGTGCTCGGCCGACCCGTACCCGTCGAGGTCCGACCCCGGAGACGCTGTCATCGGCATCCCCAACTGGTGCCCGAAGCCACGTCGATGGTCCGGATGACCTCCCAGTGCTCCTCGTACCTGATGTCGATGAAGCCGTCCTCTTCCTGGAACTCTTCGTCGAGCGCGCTCCCCTCCCACGGAAAGGTGCGGAAGGCCTCGGCCACCGCATCGGCCAGATCCGGATCCAGACGGTTGGAGACCCCGTACGCGGTGGTGGGAAAGGACACGGACGTATAGAGGACACGCAACTCGTCGCGGCTTCCCACACCCCGGGCCAGGACCTGGTCGATGACCTGGTTCGCCACCGCCGCCGCCTCGTAGTCCCGTTGGAGGACGCCGAGAATGGAGTTGTCGTGCCGGCCGGAGAAGACGACGTCGAAGTCCTCTTCCGCCACCAGGCCGAACTCGGCCTCCAACAGGACCGACGGAGCCTTGAAGCCGCTGTTCGACGTCGGGGACGTGAAGGCGAGGGACCTGCCCCGGAGGTCCTCCACCGTCTCGATGTCGCTGTCCCGATGGGTCAGGAGCTCCATTTCGTATCCGAAGGTCCCGTCGGCTCGAGCCATCATGGCCTGGGGCCGGAAGCCTGCGCAGTTCACCGCCAGCGGCACGCTGCCGGTGTTGAAGCCGGCGACGTGCAGCCGTCCGGCACGCATGGCTTCGATCTGGGCTGCGTTGGACTGAACGGGGAAGAAGCCGACCTCCCGGTCGACCAGACCCTCGAGGTGCTCGAGGAACGGCGCCCACACGCCCCGGAACTGGGCAGGATCCTCCACGGGCGTGTAGGCGAAGATCAGAACGTCGGGGGCCAGTCGGAGATGCTCGGGTGCGAAGTCGGCCACCAGATCTCCATCCCGATCGCAGTAGCGGGCATCCAGGTCCCCCCGCACGCAGTCCTCGACGAGGGGGCCCGAGCACGCAACGCCGGCCAGGAGGACGACCACCATCCCTCCCGCCCGTCGTGCGGGCTGAAGAACGCCGCTCGTCGTCGTCAGCGTCCTACCCACGACTCAGAAACCGCCTCCGACCGTCGTCCGCGGAAACAGGTCGGGGTTGTCGGTGATGATGCCGTCGACCCCGAGTTCGTCGAGGAAATACGCCATCTCGTCTTCGACGGTGTCGAATCCGTTCCCGGGATTCCGGGCACGGAACGTCCAAGGCACCACCGTGAGTCCCAGCGCGTGGGCCCGCTCGACGACGGTCTCGTCGTCCCGGAGCAGGTTCTTGGACGGCCCGATGCCGGTGGCGAACGTCGCGATGCGGTTCAGCCCCTCCGAAGACAGCCACTCCGACGCTCCATCCCCTCCACCAATGAGGAAGGCGAGGGGCAGGTCGGTGCCATGATCGTGACGAAGGGCTTGGAGGCTGGTGGAGCTGAAGGACTGGATGATGACCGGGGTGTCCGGGTCCTCACCGGGCCCCGCCAACCCGAGTTCGGCGAGCTCGGCGAGGAGCAGCCCGCCCATGTCGAAGCCCAACTCGTCGTAGACCTCCGGCGACTTGGTCTCGATGAAGAGGCCCGCACGTCCCCGCGCGAGCTCGACGACTTCGCGGAAGGTGGGAACGCGGGCGTCCGCGAACGAGGGGTCGAACCAGCTTCCGGCATCGAGGGTCCGGATCTCGTCCAGGGTGAAGTCGGCGGCCGGCCAGACGCGGACCGTCTCGCCGCGCACCACGGCCTCCTGGAACCGGTCGGGAAAGACGTCCTCGACGTCGGTGGTCCGTTCCAGCGTCAGGTCGTGCAGCGCGATGAGCACGCCGTCACGGGTGATCTGCAGGTCCGGCTCGATGTAGTCGGCCCCCTGCTCGATGCCCAGCTCGTACGCCGCCATGGTGTGCTCCGGGGCGTACGCCGACGCGCCGCGGTGGGCGACGAGGATGGCGGTAGGGGACTCGCCGCCGGTAGCGCCGTCGGGGGGTGGAGCGCCAGCGTCGGCACAACCCAGGGTCAGCAGGGCCGCACCGAGGACGGCAACCACGGGTGGTCGGCCCGGTCGCTCGCTTCGCGCTCGACGCGAATCCTCGCGGCTCCGTCTCTCGCGACCGCCTCCCTCTCGACCCCCTGCACTCCGGCGGAATCTCGCCCGTCTTCCTCGGTTCGCTGCGCCCATGTCACCTTCGCTGGTTCGGATCCCTCGGCGGACGGCGTCGAAGATGGGCGCCTACCCGACCGTAGGCCAATCCACGACCCGGAGCTCGCCCGTGCCCAGGGCTCCCACCTCCCGGTGTCGGCTCAGCGGCTCGCCCTTCGACGCGCATACGAGCGTGGACGCGACGTCGCCGTGCGTCACGAGGAGGATGGACGACGCGCCGTCCGCGCGAGGTCCGGGCTCCTGGCGCAGATCCTCGACGAGTTCACGCAGACGAGCCCAGACGTCCACGACACTCTCCACCGCCCACGTGCGGTGGGTGGGATCGCGCCGGTCCAGCGCCCACACCGACTCGTACCGGTCGTCGGAGGCCAGCTCCAGCTCGCCGAACCCGCGCTCGATGAGGCGGTGATCGACCCGCACGTCGGTCCCGAACGCTTCTGCCGCGATCTCCGCGGTCTCCCGTGCTCGCAGCAGCGGGGACGAGACGACTACCACGGGGCTGCGGACTGGAGGCGCCGCCTCGCCCAGCGAGGCGCCCACCTCCGCACGGCCTTCCTCGGTGAGTCCGAAGTCGTGCTCGGCGTTGGCCAGCGAGCTCGCGATGCGTCCTTGCTCGTTGGCCACGCTTCGGCCATGGCGCAGGACGAGGAGCTGTCTGCGCACGTCGGGTCCGGGGCCCGCGGTGGCGCCGCTTACCGCCCCTCCTCGCTGCCCAACGACGACAGATACGCGGCCAAGGCTTCGGCATCCGGGCCGATGCGGTCCAGGACCTCGTCCAGCTGACCGGCCTCGATGCCGTGGGCCGTGAGCAGAGAGTCCGCCACGGCCCTGTCCTCGGTGATCCTCGATGCCAGGTCACCCAGGTCCTTCACCGACATCTCCGACAGTGCGGCCCCCACCACCTCCGCCTCCGAGCCCAACCGACTCACGATGGCGTCGAGTTGCTCCACGTCCACTCCGTTTGCCGCGAGAATGGAGTCGGCGACCGAGGGATCCTCGGCGGCGCGCTGGGCCAGGCTTCCCAACTCGCCGAGGGTCATCTCGGACAGCTGGGCGGCGATTCTCTGCACGACCGACTCGATCTGTTCGCCTTCGCATCCGGCAATGCTCAGCGCGAGGGCTACGATGACCCAACGTCTCTTCAGCATGGTCCTCTCCCGTAGAACGTTCGAGTCAACAGACCGGTTCGGGCCCGAAATGTCACATCCCGCCCACGGGTCCGACGTTGTAACGGGCAAAGCTCCTCAGGGGCACGTCCCTGGGCTCCGGGTTCCGGAAGGAGACGGGCACCCCCGTGTAGGGGTAGTCGACGGCGCCCGTGACGACGATGAAGTGGAGGTGGGGATACCCGGCGAGACCGGATGCGCCGACGAGGCCCAGCGTGTCACCCACCGCCACCGTGTCGCCGACCTCGACCCATACGCCGTTCATGGGCGAATGGAGGTAGAGCGCCGTCGTGCCGTCGCCGTGATCCACGAAGACGCCGTTGCCCCTGAGGATCTGACTGTCGCCTCCACCGTACGAGGGCTGGTCCTCCTGGACGAAGCTCACCACCCCGCCTCGAGCGGCGAGGAAGTGAGTCCCCTCCGGCAGGTCGAAGTCGGTGGCGAACTGGTCGGGAAGCCCCCGGCTGTGATAGGAGCGGGAGCAGTTGGCGAGACCTGTCGCCACCGCGGAGCCGACGGGAAAGGGGATGGCGTAGGGCGAATCCACGGCGTCGGCGTATCGGGCGCCCGGGCACGCCGAGCTCTCGGGCTCGATGGACGTGGTGATGCAGCCGGAGAACACCACGATGACGGGAAGAAAGAGGCAGCGGGAAAGAACGGACACGAGGCCCTCGCGGAAGTGGACTGGCTTCGGGCCCGACGCGGTCGGGCGCGCTCGACCGTGATACGCGGCGCGGTGGACGAGATTTCCTGCGTTGGAGGAAGCGCGCGGCGAGTCAGCGCGAAATGCCTTGGGCTCCCGCGCTCCCTTCCCGCTCCAACTCGACCGCGACCGTCACCGTCACCTCGTCGCCGAGGAGGAAACCTCCGTCACCGACGCCGAACTCCACGCGGTCGATGGCGATGGTCCCGGACATCGTGGCTCGATCACCCGCAGGCTCGAACCGGAATACGACCGGCAGACTCTTGGTCACGGCACGAATGACGATCTCGAACTCTCCGCGGTACCCCCCCGGTCGCCACCCCGCCTCGAGCGTGGTGCTCCGCATCTGCATGTGGGGAAACCGTCTCACGTCGAAGAACTGACGGCCCGCCAAGTGGCGGTCCCTGAGCGCGATCCCGGTCTCGATGGAGGCGGGATCGATGCGGCCGGAGATGACGGCCGAGGCAGGATCGTCCGGATCGAACACGACGTCCACCTCCAGGTCCTCGAACGTTCCACGCACGGGGAGGCCGGCGTTGTAGATCTCGAAGGAGACCTCGTGGCCCACGAGCCTCCAATTGGTCTGGCCCACCAGCGGGAGCGCGGTTGCACCCATCGCCGCCCACGCCACGAGGACAGGAAGAACACGCCTGACCACCATCGTCAGTCCGACGTCCCCGCTCGACCCAAGGCCACGTCACCCCTGATCATCATGCGGGCCATCCCCATTGTCACAGCGTGAGCAGGTACGAGATCAGCGCCGCCTTCGACGCCTCGTCGAGCTCCAACCCGAACGGGTGTCCCGGCACCGCAGCCCGTCCCACGCCATATGGCTTGAACCCGGTCCGCACCCAATCGTCCCGGAGACGCGCCGGATCGAGCAGCTCCTCCAGGGTCGTGATGGACCCGTCGTGAAGGAGGGGCGACCGGTACCAGAGGCCCCTCAGCGACGGCACCTTGTAATAGCCCGTCCCGCGTCGGGTGTAGAGCGCGAGTCCCGGGTCGGTCTCCACCGAAACGTCGAAGAGGTCGAACCGCTCGTAGTGGTCGTCGGGGGGCGTGAACCCCAGAGCCGGCGTCAGCGTGTTGTTCGTGTAGTGGGGCGGACTGTGGCAGGTGACGCACCCCTCCTCGATGAAGACCCGCTCCCCAAGAGCCATGGTTTCGTCGTCGAACGTGTGGGGACTCGGCACCGGCTCGAGGTCGTAGAGGTACAGCGCGAGCGCATACGCCTGGGCGTCGGTGAAGCGACTGTAGGGCCCGTGGAAGGGCGATTGAACCTGGTCGGGAGGCGGCAGCGTCGTCCCTCGGCCGACGCCAAGCGAAGGAATGAAGTCGCCGTACCGGGTCAGGTGATCGGCAAACTGGTTGAAGGCCGCGTAGCGCATGAGATCCCCGATGCCACGGTGCCGGACGAGACCGGTGGCGTCCAGATACTTCTGGTGGCGCACGCCTCGCAGGTCGGGGACCCGAGCCGGATAGGCGTAATTGGTCCCCTGTCGGGTCTGGACGCCCGGCGGGATGCCGGACCGGAACACGCTGTCCTGCTCCGGCGTGATGGTGCGGAGAACGTCCTGGGATCCGTGATCGATCCAGGGGGCTGCGAACTGCTCGTGGGTGATGGCCCGCACGAGGTTGGGACCGAGCTGCGGTCCGGCCGCGCCCGGGAGGCGCGCCATGAGGCCATCGAAGTCGTAGTTGCCCTGAGCCCCCTTCACCACGGAACCGTCGGGCATGAGCCGCGTGTGGCAGTTGGCGCACGAGGCCACGCCCATCATCACGCCCGCTTCCGTCACCACATACCGGACCCACGGGAAGGTCCCGTCGGGCGCGGCGGGAAGACCGGCGGCCGCCAAGGCCGGAGCCAGGAACGCTTGCACCGGCCCGCCGACGTTCAGCGGGAAGAAGAGCTGGGGCGAGTCGAAGACGAGCTCACCCGCCCGTAGCCAGTCGTCCTCCGTCTCCAGCGTATCGGTGTCGAGCATCGAGCGGGGCCCGAGCGCTGCCAAGGAGTCGATGTACCCGTCCGGCTGGACGTCCGGGTGGTAGACCGGGTAGGTCTGGTGGATGACCCGCTCCGGGATCCCGTAGTAGTACTCCGCCGAGATGAACTCGGGGTGCATGGTCGGATCGGGCGGCGGCACCTCGTACTCGACCAGGGCGTCTTCGTCCCAGGTAACGGGGATGACCTGTGTAGGCGATCCCCCGATGAGGGGCGACCGGACGACGAGGAGCACCGTCAGGCCCGCGCCCACGAGGGCAACCGCAGCCAACCGGATCCGGCGGGTGGTGCCAGGCGTCATGGGGAAGCGTGGTTCGGGGTGGTGGCGACGCCAGCCAGAATAGCACCCCGAACGGGCCTTCGCCCTACGTGGGAAGCATGACGATGCCGGAGGCGTTGAGGCGCTGCTCGGGCTGGACGAGGAAGGGTAGGTTGCGCTGGCTCGCCACCACTTCGGCGAGGGCCACGAGCACCTGCGGGTCGAGAACCTTGCCTTCCAGCCCCATCATCCGGCGCACCGCATCGATGGGGTTCAGAGCCGGCCGGTCCTTCCCCGCCGTGGTGAGGGCATCGTAGACCTCGACGGCACACAGGATCCGCGCCCCCAGGGGGATGTCCGTTCCGGCGAGCCCGTCCGGGTATCCGGTCCCATCCCAATGTTCATGGTGGGAACGGACATAGTCCGAGACGCGACCCAGGTGGCTGATCCCCGCGAGGATGTCGGCGCCAAGGGCGGCGTGGCGACGCACCGTCGCCAGTTCCTCCGGCGTAGGCGATTCACGCTTCCCCAGAAGCTCGTCGGGAATGCCGATCTTGCCGATGTCGTGGAACCGGCCGGCGAGCCGCACCTCCTCCACCTCCTCGTCGGTGAGGCCCATCTCGTCGGCCACCGTCGCGGCAAGGGCGGACACCCGCTGGGAGTGTCCGACCAGAGACGCGTCCTTGGCCTCCACCGTGGCCATCATGACCTCCAACGTGCCGATGAGCGTCTGCTCCATCTCGCGCCTCACGTGCACGGCGCTGTCCGCACCTGCGGCCTCGGTGCCCGAGTGGCCGGCGGCCTGGGCCTCGGCCCTCCACCTCAGGCCCTGCTCGATGGTCGCGCCGAACTCGGTCGGGTCGACGGGCCGAGTCAGGTACGCGTAGGCACCTCGCTTGACGCACTGTCCGGCCGCCGGGACTCCCTCCAGGTGACTCAGCACGATGATGGGCAGGTCCCGGTCGTATCGGAGGGCTCGCGACACCAGCTCGAGCGCATCGGAGTCGGCGAGGTCGATGGCGGTGACCATCAGGTCGACGCCTCCGGACTCGAGGGCGGCCAGAGCGTCCGCTTCCGAATCGACCATGCGCACGCGGTAGCGATCGTCACGCGTCAGAAACTGCTGCATGGCGTCGGCGAGGTCCGCGTCGGCCTCGGCGACCAGGAGGAACGGGACCTTCGACGAATCAGTGGCGGACGACATGGTGCCTCCCGGCGGTGGTCGGATAACGGAGCGGCTTGGGCCGACACTCTTTTGGGAGTATCGGCCCGTTGGCGAACGGTCTTGAGCCCGGACCACGGACGGCGCCTCGCCTCAGGCATCAAGATTTCGGGAATCGCGCCGAGAATGAGTGAGTAACGGACCTAGTTGGCTCCGGAGTAGATGCCAGACGACAAGACCCGACCCCGCCCGAGAGGGCGAAGGAGCAGCAGGCGTGGCCAGTGTTCCACGTGGCTTCCCAGCATCCCGCCCGGCCTGGCGACAGGCCAAGTTTCTGCTTCTTCTCTTCATCGTCGGTTGTGTACTCGACGATCTCACCGGTCCCGACGAGGTCTTCTCGGACCTCGGCATCGGCGGCGACACGGTCATGGCCGTGGGGGCCACCCAGTCCCTCGTCGTCAACGTGTCCGATCGCACAGACGAAGGGCCTCTCCGCATCCTCTGGACGTCGAGTGACAGTTCGGTATTCACCGTCGACAACGGACGGGTCACGGCCATCTCAGAGGGACAGGCCACCATCTCGGCTCGACTCACCGGGCCGGACCTCTCCCAACCCCTGACCCGCACCATCGACCTCCGATCGGCGTGGGGGGCCATCGGCATCGAGGCCGTGGACTCCCTCACCGGCATCGGTGAGACCCGGCAGGTGGCAACCAACGGCCTCAACCCCGACGGCGACCCCTACGGCCCGGTCCAGCCTGACTATGCCTCTTCGGACACCATGGTCTTCGTGGTCGACTCCACGGGACTCCTCCGCTCCACGGGACCCGGAACGGCGACGCTCACAGCCACCCTCGACAGCCTCTCCGCCGACCGGGAGATCCGGGTGCGCCAGGTCGCGGGCGGCATCACGTTCCGCGATCCGGAGATCGTCTTCACCACCGTCGGCCGGGACACCGTCATCACCGTGGAGGTCCACGATACGCGGGGCGCTCCTATCGTCGGCGCCACCGGGATCTGGGAAACATCCGACAGCACGGCGATCTCCATCGTCGCACCGGGCGTCCTCCGCTCCCTTCGTCCGGCCGCGACGACGGTCACGGTGACGTTGGATACGGTCCAATCCGGGGTGCCCACGCGCGTGGCGCAGACCGTCGGTGGCCTCACGCCCGGCGCGGGTCAGAACGAGACGGCCGAAGTGGGTACCACCGTGTCGACGGCGCCGGCCGTCGTGGTGTCCGATGGAGTCGGCAACCCCATCGAGGGCGTCGTCGTGACGTTCACCGTCGCGGCGGGAGGTGGCGTCGTCACGGACTCGGTGGTGACGACCGACGCCACGGGCCTCGCCACCGTCGGAGGATGGACGCTGGGCACGACCGCGGGCGAGAACCGTCTCCGCGCCTCGGTGTCCGGTGGCCCGACCCTCGAATTCGTAGCCACCGGAGTGGCTGGACCCATCTCCGAAGCCCAATCGCTGGTGACCGTCGACCAGGACACGCTGGCGGTGGGCGCCCAGACGACCGTGAGGTTGGAAGCGCGCGATCAGTACGACAACGTCCTTACCACCGGTGGGGCCTCGGTGGCGTTCGCCACGTCCGGGGGCACCAGCGACGGGACCATGGGCTCCACCGTGGACGCCGGAGACGGGACGTACAGCGCCGTCTTCTCGGCCACCACATCGGGGACCGCTACGACAGTCGGGGCGACCATCGGCGGACTGGCCGTCTCCACACCTCTGCCTTCCCTCACTGTCGTGCCCGCAGCGGTGGCGGCCTCCCTTTCCATCGATTCCGGAGATGGCCAGACGGCCATCGCGGGCAGCGCGGTCGCCGCCCCCATCCGCGTGTTGGCCGAGGATGCGGGCGCGAGCCCGGTGGCCAACGTGGTGGTGACGTTCTCCGTGGCCACCGGTGGGGGCTCGGTCCAGGGCGCGGTGGTCTCCACCAACGCCGCGGGAATCGCAGAGCTCGGTTCGTGGACCCTGGGAACCTCTACCGGCTCGAACACGCTCACGGCAACGGCGGGCGCGCTGAACACGACGTTCAATGCCACGTCGGTGGCGGGCCCCGGAGACGCCAGCGCCTCCTTGCTCGACACGCCATCGGGCACGATGTCGGCCGGCGACACACTCGTCTTCACCCTCACGGCCCGCGACCAGTACGGGAACCCCACGCCCTCCGGTGGGCAGTCCGTGGCCTTCACCGCTTCGGGTGGCACGAGCGGGGGTACCTTCGACCCACCCGTCGACGTCGGGGACGGTACATACACCGTCGAGTTCGTCGGCACCACGGCCGGATCGCCCACGACCATCTCGGCCACCCTCGACGGTGAGATCGTAGGTGAGACCGTGGACGTCCAGGTGGACGCGGGCGCCGCGGCCCAGCTGACCGCGTCGGCTGGGGACGGCCAGAGCGCGGCTGCAGGAACCGCGGTGAGTGTAGCCCCATCCATCCAGGTCCTCGACGCCTACGGCAACGGCGTAGCGGGCCAATCCGTGGACTTCACGGTGGTGGCCGGAGGCGGTTCGGTGAGCGGAGGCTCCACGGCTTCGGGGGCAGACGGCATCGCTTCCGTGGGTTCGTGGACGCTCGGCACCTCCCTGGGGAGCAACGTCCTCCGTGCTACCGCCGGCACGTTGACGTTCGACGTGTCCGCGACTTCGGTACCTGGCCCAGCCGCACCGGGAACGTCCGTCGCCACGGTCTCAAAGGACACGGTCGTCGTCGGCGAGGAGATCACCCTGACGCTGGCCGGACGTGACGTGTACGACCACCCAACCACCACCGGAGGCGCGACGGTCGCCTTCGCCATTTCGGGCGGATCGAGCGGTGGTACCATCGGAAGCACCTCGGACAACGGCGACGGGACGTACTCCGCAGCCTTCACCGGCACTACGGCTGGGACCCCGGTGCAGCTCTCCGTCACCCTCGACGGTGCCGCGGTCACGACCCCGATGCCGAGCCTGGTCGTGGAAGAAAGCTCGGAGGCGAGCACGCTGGAGGTCGATGCGGGTGCGGATCAGACCGCCTTCGCGGGAACGGAAGTCACCACCCGGCCCCGAGTGCTGGCCCGGGACGGCTCGTCCAACCCCGTGGAAGGGGTCGTGGTCACGTTCACGGTCACCGGTGGTAACGGCACCCTCACCGACTCCGTTGTGGTCACCGACACGAACGGACTGGCCGAGGTGGGGGCATGGGCGTTGGATCCCGTGCCCGGGGCCAACTCCATCTCCGCGTCGGCCGGGGCGCTGAGTGTCGAGTTCACGGCCACGGGCATCGTCGGTCCCGGAAGCGCCGAGGGGTCCCTCCTCGACGTGTCCGTGGACACCCTCGCGGCCGGCGACTCCACGGCGGTCACCGTCACGGCCCGCGACGCCTTCGGCAACCCGCTCACCACCGGCGGCCAGATCGTCGCCTTCTCCCTCGAGGGTGGCGAAAGCGGCGGCACCTTCGGCGCGACGGTGGACAATAGTGACGGCACGTACACCGCGATGCTGACAGCGACGGACGCAGGCTCTACCGGAAGCGTCACCGCCACACTGGACGGGGACACCCTCGTCGCCACGCGGCCGCTGACGGTGATACCGGGTGAGCCGGCCGAGCTCTCCGTCGCTCTGGGCGACAACCAGATCGTGACGGTCGGGCTGGCCCTTCCCGTGGCGCCCACGGTCGAGCTCGCGGACGCGTTCGGGAATCCCATCTCGGGCGAGACCGTCGGCTTCGCCGTCGTCGCGGGTGGGGGTGGCATCACCGACCCGGTGGCTACGACCGACACCGAAGGACGGGCCGCAGTGGGAAGTTGGACTCTCGGCACCACGCCCGGGACCAATACCCTTCGTGCGACCGCTGGACCGCTCACCGTGGATATCGACGCCACGGCCCTCGTGGGCGCGGCCTCACCTGCCCAATCGCTGGTGACGACGGCCGTGGGGAGCCTCACCGCGGGCGACTCCACCACGCTCACGCTCCAGACCCGTGACACCTTCGGCAACGACGTCCCCTCCGGCGGGGCGACGGTGGTCTTCAGCGTCACCGGTGGCGGGTCCGACGGCATCGTCGGGAATACGGTCGACAATGGCGACGGGACGTACGACGCCGTCTTCCTGGGGCAGATCGCCGGCACCGCTACGACGGTGGAGGCGACCTTGGACGGAGCCCCGGTCACGACGACGCTGCCCACCATCTCGGTGACGCCGGGTCTCCCGGACACACTGGTGGTCATCGCCGGTTCCGGGCAGTCGGCCATCGTGAATCAGGCCGTCGGCACGGCACCTCGAGTGCGCGTGGAAGACGAGTTTGGAAACCTCGTCACCGGGCAACTCGTGACGTTCACCGTGGACGCGGGTGACGGAATGGTCACCGGCGCTACGGTGAACTCCGACGCGGCGGGAGAAGCCGAAGTCGGCGCCTGGGTCCTCGGCACTGTCTCCGGCGAGAACAGCCTCCTCGCCGTCGCCGGTACCGCCTCCACGCAGATCCTGGCAACGGGCCTGCCCGACGCCGGCTCCCCTTCTACATCCCTTCTCACGGTTACGAGTGGATCGGTGATCGTATCCGAACTCGTGACCCTCACGCTCACCGTGCGTGACCAGTTCGGGAATCCCGTCGGGGTCGGTGGCCAGGCCGTGAGCTTCTCCCAATCCGAAGGAGTCGGGATCAGCATCGGCACGATCGGATCGGTGACGGACCAGGGCGACGGCACGTACACGGCCACCTTCCTGGGCGTCACGGCCGGTACGCCGACGACCATCACCGCCACGTTGGACGGAGAGTTGGTCGGTGATGTCGTGCAGATACAGGTCGACCTCCCATGACCGAGGAGTCGGGGCGGCTCAATCTGAGTGACAGCCTCGCTGGGCTCGATCTGGCCGTGCCCACACGCCTCGCCCACCAGCTCGAAAAGGCGGTGGCCGGTGAGTTCGAGATCATCCGGCTCATCGCCCGCGGAGGTATGGGCATCGTCTTCCTGGCCCGCGACCTCAGCCTCCAGCGGGAGGTCGCCATCAAGGTGCTTCTCGCCGATGCCTTCACCACCAAGTCCGAGATCACCCGCTTCAAGCTCGAAGCCCAGACGGTGGCGGCGCTGAACCACCCGAACATCGTGCCCATCTACGCGGTTCGGGAGCACGAAGACCTCCTCCTGTACATCATGCAGTACGTGGATGGAGAGACCCTGGAGCAGATGGTCGCCAAGGGCCCCCTGCCCTTCGACCAGGTCACCGGCATCATCGCCATGGTGTCCGACGCCCTCGACCACGCCCACGAAAAGGACATCGTCCACCGCGACGTGAAGCCGGCGAACATCATCCTCGACAGGCGGGGTCGCGCCTACGTCATGGACTTCGGAATCGCCCAGCTCCCGGATCAGAGGGGACTCACGGTGGCCGGCAGCCTCGTGGGTACGCCGAACTACGCCAGTCCCGAGCAGTGTCGGGGGGAACGGGCAGGGCCGTTGTCCGATCAGTACTCCCTGGGCGTGGTGGCGTACGAGATGATCGCCGGTCGACCCATGTTCTCCGCCGACACCATCACGGGAATCATTCAGCACCACCTCCAGACCGATCCCGCCCCGCTGTCGGATCTCCGACCCGACTGCCCGGTGAAGCTCGCCCACGCCGTGCAGCGGATGGTGGAGAAGATCCCGGAGGCGCGCTGGCCCCATCTGTCGGATGCCGTGACCTACTTGGCGGACGAATCCGGCTTCATCAGCAACCCGGGAATGGGCCTGGGATGGACGCCCCGCCCTTCAGCGGAGCGGGTCCAGGCGGACAGCCACACGGGTGACGCGAACACCACCGAGAAGAAGGCTGAATCGGGCGCTCGTTCACCCGCAGTCCTGACGGGCATCGCCCTGGGCGTTTTGGCGACGGTAGCGGCCCTCATCGGCGTGATGAGCGTAGGCTCCGCCCCGGAACTGAGCGCCGGGGGCGCGGCCATGGGCGCTCCGACCCCGACGTCGCAGCCGATGGCACCTGCGTCCTCCGAAGGCGCAGCCGCCGACGACGCTCCGCCGGACGCGGGTGCAGAGGGCGAGGAAGGCACCCCCGGAGCCGCGGAGGGTCGTCTTGATGGCACCGGGCCAGGGACGGCCCAACCCCAGACCGACCCCGCTCGGACCGACCCCGCTCGGACCGACCCGACTCAGCCCGCTGCGACTCAGCCCGCTGCGACTCGGTCCGAGCCGCCGGTCCGGAGCGCGGAGGACCCGCCTCCCAGCACCGGCACGCCCACCGCCGGGGCCCTGCGCGCCGAACCCACCTCCCCGTCGGAGCCTCCTCCCGCCGTCGAGACCGCGGGCGAGGCGGAGCCGGGAAGCGTGCTGCTCGGTACTCGCGGCCTCGCCGCCGTGCTGTACGTGAACGACGTACCCCAAGGCGCCGCGAGCCGCTTGCGCTCGTGGCCGCTGGACGCCGGCACCGTGGAGCTCTCCCTCCGCGTCGACGGCTGTGCACCGTGGGACTCGACCGTCGTGGTCGTGCCCGGAGAGGAGATCCGACTCGGGTACCGACTACGGTCATGTGGACGCCAGGAGTAGACCCCATGCGAACCATCGTTCTGTGCTTCTGTTTGCTGCTGATGCCCTCCTTGGCCTCAGCCCAGCTTCCCGAGCCCATCATGGATCTCATGGCGGAGGCCCGGGACGCCCTCGATGGACTCCGCTACGAGCCGGCGGCGGCCATGGCGAGCACCCTGCTCGAGGCGGGTGCCGAGGGATATCCGGAGGTGGAGATCGTCGCGCTCCAGCTGCTGGCTGCGGCGCTGTATCCGGAGGAGCCGAGCGCGCAGAACGAGGAGCGGGCGCGGGTCTATCTTCGGCGCCTGGTGCGGGCGACGCCCGATGCCGCCATTCCCAGGGAGATCACGTGGCCGGGCCTCGACTCGCTCCTCGCCGAGACACGCGCATCCACCTTCGTGGTGTACGCGGACCCCGAGCCGACGCCCCAACTCGTCGGGGTCGAGGCAACGTTTTCCGTGCCCGTGGAGGCCACGCGGCCGGCGATCTTCACCATGACCGCCCACTCCTTGAGCGGTGGCTTCCCCGTCGTACTGGCAGGGGCCGGTCCCGTGACGCAGGTCCGACTCGACGCCCAGCCCTTCGACCTGGACGGGTCGCCGCTGGCGCCGGGCGAGTACGAGCTCGTCATCGAGGCGACGGACCCGGGCTCGTCCCAGACCGAGAAGCGGCGCTTCGAGATGACCATCACCGCTGTTCCCCTCCGCTTCGTCCAGACGCCCACGCCCCCCGCCGAGACCTCGTTCCTTCCCGAGCGCGCCACGGACCGCACCTGGCGGAACGTCGCCGTGGGCGCCGGTGTGGGCGTGGCCACCGGCCTCGTGGCATCGGCGTTCCGGGCCGATGCACCCGCGGGGAACGTCTCGCTGGACAAGCGAGCGTTCCTCATCGGAGGGACGATGAGCCTGGCGACCATTCTCGGCGGCTGGTTCGACCCCGGGCGCCCTCTCCCCGACAACGCCGCGCACAACATGCGCCTGGAAGCGGACCACGCCCGGGCACTGCGGCGTGTCTCCGAGGAGAACGCGCGAATCCGGGCGGAATACCGGGCCACCATCACCATCGGACGGGAGCTCCACTGATGCGAAACGCGATGCTGCTCGTCGCCCTGATCCTGCTCAGCCCCGCCGCGACAGCAGCCCAGGAGATCTCCGGTCGCGCAGGCGTCCTGGGGCTGGCGACCCGACGCGCTGCGAGCTTCGAAGGACAGACCGGCACCTCGAACGCGACGATGAGTGGCGTGGAGCTGTCGATCCGACGCGGATTGCTCGGCCTGTCGGCACGGGGCACCAGCGCGCAGTTCCTGTCCGACACCGCCGCCATCGCCGCCGGGCGTGTGACGTACGGTGATCTCAGAGCCCGTTTCGGGCCCGAGATCATCGCGGCCAACGTGGGATGGGGCCGCCGCGCGCTCGCCGGCTCCTTGGGCCGCCGCGACTGGTCGTTCATCCGACTCGGCGCCGAGTCGGAGGTCCCCATCGGAGGGTCCGGTTTGACGGCCTCCATGGCGCTTGGATGGTACCCCAGCGTGAGTGGCTCGGGCGACTTCCAGTCCGGTCGAGGAGCCGACGCGGAGACGAGGATCGCCTACGACTTCATCGACTTCCCCGCCTACGTCGCCATCGGCTACCGGGTGGAGCGATTCACATCGGAGTCGCCCGACGACATCCGTCCCGACGAGTTGAGCTCGATGTTCGCGAGTGTGGGCTTCCGGCTCCATCCGGGTACGTTCGGAACCACCGAGCGCGACGAGGACCAGGACGGTGTCCGCGATCGTGACGACGCCTGCCTCGTCACGACCCTCGCCGGCGCGGTCGATGCCATGGGATGCCGGCTCGACGGAGACGGAGACGGAGTCTTCGACGAGGCGGACCGGTGTCCATCGACACCCATGGGTGTCCGGGTAGACCGGGCCGGATGCCGGCTGGACGAGGACAGCGACGGGGTGCACGACGAAGACGACGCATGCCCCGGTACACCGTCCGACGCTCCCGTGGATGCCGTGGGCTGCCGTCTCGATCCCGATCGGGATGGCGTGTACGAGCCGCACGACGCATGTCCCGCCACGCCGGCTGGCGTGATGGTCGACGCGACGGGGTGCCGAATGGACACCGATGGGGACAACGTCTTCGACGACGACGACGCCTGCCCCAACACGCCCCCGGGGACCGAGGTGGACCTGCGGGGCTGTCCCATCCTCTTCGAAGCCGGCGAGACCTCCCTCGTGCTCGAAGGTGTGACCTTCGAGACGAACAGCGCCGACCTCACCGCAAACGCCATGACCATCCTCAACCTGGTCGCGGAGGCACTGCTGGCGAACGCCGAGGTCCGCGTGCGAGTCATCGGTCACACGGACTCCTCAGGATCTCGGGACTACAATGTCTCGTTGTCCCAGGATCGGGCCGAGTCGGTGAAGCGCTATCTCGAGACGCGGGGTGTCGACGAGTCGCGCATGGAGTCCCTCGGCGTCGGGCCCGACCAGCCCATCGCCGACAACGCGACGCCGGACGGCCGTCAGATCAATCGACGCGTGGAGTTGGTACGAATTGACGGAGGTGCCGAATGAACCACGACCACTACCTGAAGCAGGAGTTGTACGAGCTCGTCCGTGAGGACGAGTCGATCTTCGACTTCCTCCAGGATGCGGCCCTCGACGGCTTCTGGTACTGGGATTTGGAGCAGCCCGAGCACGAGTGGATGAACCGCCGGTTCTGGGAGCTTTTGGGCTTCGATCCGGCCGAGAAGAAGCATCGGGCGGACGAGTGGCAGGATCTCATCCACCCCGACGACCTGAAGACCGCGCTCACCAACTTCGAGCTTCACTGCGCGGATCCGGACCATCCGTACGACCAACTGGTCCGGTACCAGCATCGGGACGGATCGACGGTCTGGGTACGGTGTCGGGGCCTGGCCGTGCGGAACGCCGAGGGTCAGCCGGTCCGCATGCTGGGCGCCCACATCGACGTCACCGAACTGAAGAAGACCGAGAGGGAGCTTCGAGCGGCCCTGGAATCCAACCAGGAGCTGGAGCAGTTCGCCTACGTGGCCTCCCACGACCTCCGGGAGCCGCTGCGGCTCATCCGGGTCTACCTCGATCTGCTCCGCGACCACTGTGGGGATCTTCTCGACGAGTCGGCCCGCTCGTACCTACGCACCGCCACCGAGGCGAGCGACAGCATGCAGCGTCAGATCTCCGGCCTCCTCGAGTACGCGCGGCTCGCTGCCAACCCTCCTGCTCGTGAGGAATCGGACATGAGCGAGCTACTCGACGCGGTGAAGACCCGTCTGGGGGTTCTGCTGTCAGAGGGTAAGGCGGAACTCACCCACGACGAGCTACCCCGGCTGGTCGTCGACCGGTCGCAGATGGAGCTGCTCCTCCAGTGTCTCGTCACCAACGCCATCGAGCACGGGGGTGACGGAACGCCGAAAGTCCACGTCTCGGCCAGCGAAGACGCAGACGGCTGGGTGATGCACATCGACGACAACGGAGACGGGATTCCCAAGGATGCCCGAGAGCGCGTCTTCCAGATGTTCCAGCAGCTGCCCGAGGGGGACAACGAGGGCGCCGGAATCGGACTCGCCATCGCCCGGCGCATCGTCCGGCATCACGATGGTCGGATCTGGGCGGAAGACGCCCCTGGTGGAGGCGCCCGCTTGAGCTTTACCGTAGGTATAGGTGATTCCGTCGCAAAGAACGGGGAGGTAACGCGATGATTGTGTCCAACGGCAACGACGTCGTGATGGTGGACGACAGCCTGCCCGAGCTTCTCCTGGCCGGGGAATGCTTCCGACGTGCCGGTGTGGCCAACCAGTGGCGTACCTTCTCGGGTGGCGCCGAATTCCTCGCGTACATGAGCGATGTACGGGACGGCGTGGAGGAGATGCCCGCCGTGGTGCTCATGGACATCAACATGCCGCGTAAGAACGGCCTCGAGGTCGTAGCGGCCACCAAGGCCATCGCAGACTTCACCGACCGGCCGCCCTTCATGATGTTCACCAACTCCCTGAACCCCGCCGATCGCGAACGGGCCCACGCCCTCGGGACCGAGGGCCTCAAGGTCAAACCCGACAACGTCGCCGACTACGTCGCGTTCTTCGCATCGCTGGCGGGGTCGATCTCCTAGGCAGCGCAGAGACGTCGCGGCACGGCGATTCAGTCGAGTCCGCGCCCCACCCTCCGTAGCGCCCCGTGGTGTCGTTGCGTTCGCGTCGGCACCGGCTGATGTTCCGTCGCACGATCACTCCCCGGACGCGCGGAATCATGCAGAAAGAGTGGCCCCAGAACACCGCAGCGGTAGGCCTCCCGCGCCGGCTCATTGTTGGTGGTACCTTGTGTTTCGCGGCGCTGTTCGCGTTGTCGACATCCTACTCGACGGTTGCGGCCCAGTCCGATCCTCTCCTCGAGGAGTGGCGGTGGAGTCGTTTCACGGCCGAATCGGGCATCCCATCCGGACGGGTCGTCGGCGTCGCATCGACCACCACCGGGACCGTATGGGCCTACACGTCCAGCGACCTGGTCTGGTACGACGGATTTCGTTGGCACCGACCTGAACGTGCGCCGACGGCTCGAGTAGAGCGCCTCACCGTCGACACCGAGGGCGGCGTCCTCGTGGTGGCCGGCGGTGGTGTGTGGCAGGGCGATGAGGGCGGACTGACCCGGATCCCCGTGGAGTACGACGGGGAGCCTCTCGACGTCACCCAGGCCGTTGCCCTGGGCGACGGAGGCGACATCCTGCTCGCCACCGATTCCCTCTTGTACTCGCACGACGGCGCGCAGGTGGTGGCATTCCAGCACCCGGTGCCTGGCGACAACATGGAGGAGGGGACCCTCGTGCGCACCGCGACGGGGACCGTGTGGTTCCTCTCCTCGGGGACGACTCCAGGATCCTTCGAATGGACCGGCGCCCAGTGGGTACGGCGGCACCCGTACCGGACCGCCTGGATTCACGAGGGCGACGGATGGGGGATCGTGGCCATCAACCACGCCACCGACGTGAACGGGCTCTGGGGATGGACGGACGACAATCCGGTACGTCACCGACTCCCCGGCGAAGACCCCGCTCTCGTGAGCGCACTGGCCGGCCTCGGTCCGAACGCGGTGGCCGTGTATCGGTCGGGTCGGGTTCGCGTCCGCCGCGCCGACGGCTGGACATGGCTGACGACCGTGCATCGGGATCTGGAGAATGCCCATGCGCTCCACTTCGACGGCCGGGGAGACCTCTGGGCTGCCACCGATCGAGGCCTGGCATTGCACCGAGGCTCGTCCACGCGATGGGCCCGATGGTCTCCCGAGGGACCGTTCGCCGGGATGGAAGTCAACGCGCTTGCCTTGAGCGCAGAGGGCGAACTCTGGGTCGGTACGCCCGACGGTCTCTACGTACGACGTGGCGACGGCACGGGGGAGCACATCACCGAGATCCGGGGTCAGTCGCTTGGCGTCGTGACGGGTGTGACCCGCGGTCCCGACGGATCGATGTGGGTCTCGAGCGGCGCGGACTGGGAAGGGGCCTGGCGCTGGCAGGACGGCACCTGGGAGCGCTTCGGAGAGGCCCGGGGCCTCCGCACGGGGACCGTCCACCGCATCGTCTCGGACCGGCAGGGGCGCCTGTGGTTCCTTGGCCTCTCGACTCAGCCCGGTGTCGACGAACCGGGAGCGTACGTCTACCAAGCGGGGACTTTCACGAGGTGGGGAGTCCCCGAGGGCCTTCCCAGCGGCCGCGTCTACGCCTTTGAGGAGGCGCCGGACGGTTCGCTCTGGTTCGGGACCGCGGCAGGACTGTCGAGGTGGTCCGACGGCGAGTGGACCCACTGGACCCAGTCGGAGGGAGTCATCCGTCCGCGGGTCTATTCGCTGGCCGTGGCCGAGGGACGCACCTGGTTCGGTCACCTGGAGGGCGGCGGGGGCCTCGGCTTCGTCGATGCCGACGGTGAGGTCGGATACCTCACCGAGGACGACGGCCTCGTCGACGAGCGGGTCTGGGACGTCCGCGCCGCAGACGACGGATCCATCTGGCTCGGCACCGGCGGAGGGGTGGCCCGCTACGCCGACGGCCGGTTCGCCACGTTCGACCGTGCGACGGGCCTGGGCCATCCTCGCGTCTGGCCCGTCCTCCCAACCGCCGACAGGGTGTACGTCGGTACGGCCGGGGGCGGCGTCTACGAGCTGAATCTGGAGGAACGGGACACCCCGCTTCCTCTCGTCGAGATCGCAACGCCGCTCGTGGACGACGACCGGGTCTCCGTGGCGTGGTCGGCGCTGGCGTACCGCGGTGAGCTCCCTTCCGAGGCCATCGAGACCCGCTTCCGCATCGACGACGGCGAGTGGTCGGCGTGGAGTGGGGTCAGGGAGGTCGTCCTCGGTGTCTCGCCCGGCGATCACGTCATCGAAGTCCAGGCGAAAGGGACGTTCGGCGACGTCGCACCCAGCCCGGCAACGGCGTCCTTCGCGGTGCCCCCGCCCCTCTTCAGACACCCCCTCGTCCTTTCCATTGCCCTGCTGTGGGTCCTGACAGGCCTGGTGTTCACGACGGTCCACGGGCGAAGACGCCGCCACCACCTCGATTCGGTGGAAGGCAGTGAACTGCGCCTCCGCCGCCTCGTGGAGCAGATGCCCATCTGCATCCACGAGGTGGGTCTGGACGGACGCATCCTGAGCATGAATCCGGCGGGGCTTGCCATGCTCGGCATGAAGTCCGAGTCGGACATCGTGGGGAAGCCCATGCTCGCGGCCGTGGCCGAGGAAGACCGGGAACGCGTCGCGTCGCTCCTGGACCGTGCGCGGTCGGGCGAGCGGTGCGAGTTCCAGTTCCGTGCCCATGCCGTCGACGGAGACACGAAGGTCTTCGCCTCGAGCCTCTCACCCCTCCGCGACGAGACCGGGGCCATCGTCAAACTCATGGGATACACGCAGGACCTCACGGCCAAGGTGCATGCCGAGGAGGAGGGTCGGCGCCTGGAGGAGGCCCTCCGCCAGGTCCAGAAGATGGAGGCGGTCGGTCAACTCGCCGGCGGCGTCGCGCACGACTTCAACAACCTGCTCACCGTCATCGGCGGATACGCGTCGATGATCGCCGAGGGTGGCGGTAACGATCCCGAAGCGGTACAGGAGGACATCGAGCAGATCCTCGACGCGCACGGACGCGCCCAGTCCCTGACGCGCCAGCTCCTCGCATTCGGTCGACGTCAGGTCCTGGAGCCCCAGGTCGTCGACGTCGAAGAGTCCGTACGGGGCCTGGAGGGGATGCTCACCCGCCTCATCAGTGAGGATCTCACCCTCGAGTTCCACATCGACGCCGACGTGGGCCGTGTGCGCGTCGATCCTTCGGGCATCGAGCAGGTCATCATCAACCTGGTCGTCAACGCCCGCGACGCCGTCGAGCCCGGTGGGACGATTCGCATCGCGGCATTCAACGAGACGCTTCCTGCCCGGCTTCAGACGCCGGTGGGTTCGCTGACGGTGGGCGACTACGTGGTCATCGAGGTCACGGACGACGGGGCCGGGATGGACTCGGTCACCCAGTCGAAGGCGTTCGAGCCCTTCTTCACCACCAAGCCCATCGGAAGGGGAACGGGACTCGGGCTTTCTACGGCCTACGGCATCGTCGCCCAGAGTGGCGGCTCCATCCGGATGGACAGCGAAGTCGGCCGTGGCTCGCGATTCCGCGTGTACCTGCCTAGAGAGGCGAGCCAGCCCGACAGAGAGGCCGGCCTTGGATCGGGATCGGCCGACGAGGACCTCTCCGGCTCCGAAACCGTCCTGGTGGCGGAGGACAACGAGGCGGTCCGCAAGCTCGTCTCGGCCACCCTGCGGCGGCACGGATACACCGTGTTGACGGCGGAGGACGGCGCGGCGGCGGTGGAGGTGGCGGAGGGACATTCCGGCCGCATCGACGCTCTCGTCACGGACCTGGTCATGCCCAGGCTCAACGGCCGGGATCTCGCCCTGCGATTCCGCGACATGCGTCCGGGCGCCGTAGTCCTGTACATGTCGGGATACGCCGATCAGAGCGTGCTCGGCGGCGGTCCGAGCCCCGCCGTGGATCTCAAGAAGCCGTTCACGCCGGTGGAGTTGGCCAGGCTGCTACGGGCTCGACTGGACGATCGCCGGGAAGCGGGTCGTTCGGCGTGATCTCCCGCCTTTGGGACCGATTCACATACTGGACCGAACGCCGCTTCGTTCGAGGCGCCCAGTACCGTCTTCTCATCGTGGCCGCCCTGATCGGGCTCATCTCCCTCATCGGCGGCTGGGCCGTCCTCGCATGGGGATCGGGGTTCGATCGGCCGGGCGAGGCCATTTGGTGGGCGTTCCTGCGGCTCACCGACCCGGGCTATCTCGGCGACGACGTGGGCACTGTGAACCGGGTGGTCTCGACGATCCTGACCGTCCTCGGATACGTGGTCTTCCTCGGTGCCCTCGTCGCCGTCATGACGCAGTGGCTGGATCACCGGATGAAACGGCTGGAGAGCGGTCTGACCCCCGTGACCCGCGACGACCACATCGTCATCCTCGGCCTCAACACACGCACCCCCGCCATCCTCCGCGAGATCCTTCTTTCCGAGGGGAGCGTTCGTCGATTCCTGCGCTACCACGGCACCCGCCGACTCCACATCGTCGTCCTCGCCGAAGCGGTGGACGCCACCGTGGTCCAGGACCTCCGGGACGCGGTCGGCGAGGCGTGGGACGAGCACAGCATCACCCTCCGATCGGGTACGCCCCTCCGGACCGAGCATCTCGAGCGGGTGGACGCCCTCCACGCCTCCGCGGTCATCATACCCGGATCCGAGTTCGTGCCCGGAGGTGCGGCCCAAACCGACTCCCAGATGGTCAAGACGCTCCTGTCCCTTGCCAGCACCCGGTCCCGGGGAGGGGGTCGGGCACGCGGCGCCGAGTGGCCCCTCGTGGTGGCGGAGATCTTCGACGCCCGGAAGGTGGCCATCGCCGAGCGGGCGTATCCCGGTCGCCTCGAGACCGTGGCCAGCGACGCCATCGTCAGCCGCCTACTCGCCCAGAACGTCCGCAATCCGGGAATTTCACGCGTCTACAACGACGTGCTGACCCACGGGGGCGGCGCAGAGCTGTACGTCCGGACCCATCCCGATGTCGCCGGCCGCACCTTCGACGACCTCGCGCCTCTGTGTCGTCGCTCGATCTTCATGGGCGTCGTCCGGCCGACGCCTGAGGGACTGGTCCCCTACCTCAACCCACCGGGGGATTTCGTCGTCGAAGCCGACGACCGTTTCGTCCACCTCGCCCCCTCCCTCGACGAGGCCCATCTGCCCAACCAGGCCTCCGAGACGACGTGGTCACGCGGAGCCACCCGCCTGGCCAAGCCCCAGGCACGCGACAGCGGGGTGCACACACTCGGGTGGAACAGCCGGGTGCCGGCCCTGATCCACGAGTTCAATACCTACGAGCGCGAACGGTTCCACGTGGCCGTGCTCTCCGCGGTCCCGGCCTCCACACGGATCAAGGCGCTCGCCCGATATGGTCTGGAGAAATCGACCGTCGAGGTTCGGCACATCGAGGGGGACTACGCGGAGGTCTCGGACCTGGATGGCGCCCAGCCCCAGGACTTCGATGCCGTGCTGCTCCTCGGCAGCCACCGACGGGAAGGCGCCGAGGAGTCGGACGCACGCACCATCGTGGGTTCTCTCCTCCTGGAGCAGCGGGGCATTCCCGGGCCCCACGCACAGGAGATCATCGAGCTCCTCGACCCGGACAACGAGCGGCTCGTCGATCAGTCGGAGGGCGAGGTCCTGGTGAGTCCCTCGATCCTCAGCCACATGCTCGCTCACATCGCGCTCCGTCCCGAGCTCGCCGCCGTCTTCTACGAACTGTTCACCGCGGGCGGTGCAGAGATCACGTTCCGACCCATGAGCGAGTACTTGAACGCCCTGGAGGGAGATGGCCTGGTTGCGTTCGAAGCCCTTCAGCAGGTCGCCCACGCGCAGGGCGAGGTCGCGCTTGGCGTCTTCTCGGGAGGACGGGGACGGGAGCTACGGCTCTGTCCGGGGCCGGACTCTCTTCATGAGCGGGACGCCGACGCCCAGCTGGTGACGCTGCTGACGTACGCTTGAGGGGCGGGCGGGTACTGAGCTGTCGTTTGGGCCAGGAAGCCACCCTTCGATCCGGCTCGCCCACGTCGTCGGCTCCTAACGACAGACCGGCGGACCCGAGATCGGATCCGCCGGTCTTTGGCGTTCTTGGCTCCGCGATCCTCGCTCGCCGATCGCCTACCGGATCGTGGCCGTACCCGTCGGGAACGTGGCGTCGGCCATGTTCGGGATCGAGTACGTCACGTGGTCGACGGCGGCGGCGTCGATGCCGCCCATGAGCGGCTTGAACGTGTACGGCGCGCTCGAGTCATCGGGGTCGGGCTCGATGGAGATCACGGCCAGTCCGCCGGCCAGGTCCGTGGGGAACGTCAGCCCGGCAGGTGCGGCCATCAGGAAATCCTCACCCGGAAAGGGTGGCCCGGCCGTGGCGCCGCTGTAGGGCGCCGCGTCGTCGGCCATGTCGACTTCAGTGAAACGACCGGTGGTGACCGGCGTCCCGTTGATGACGGCCCAGCCCTCGTAGGCCCAGCCGGCGGGGAGCGTCGGGAGGTCCAGCCCCGCGGTCGGCGAACCGGTTGCGAGTGACAGGAACCAGATGCCGCTGTTCTCGTCGTCCATGGTTCCGTCGGTCGGCGTAGCCAGGATGTAGTCGCCCGTGGCAGCCATGAAGTCGTCGCCCAGGGCGGCCGCGTGACCCGCGGGGAGAGCGGCGGAGACCGAGGCTACGTCCCCAGCGAGCACATGGGTGTCGGACGGGATGTCATCCGTGTCGCCGGACGGCTCGATGGTCAGAACGATGGCCGAAACGCTCGAGAGGTCGAGTCCCGTGTCGAAGGCACCGTCCATGATGGGGGCGCCACCGAGCGTGACGAGGTCGCCGGAGGCGTCGACGTTGAACTTCCCCGTCGTCAGGGCCGCTCCGCCGATGATGGCCCAGCCTTCGTAGTGGAATCCGTTGCTGAGGGGCTCGAGGCCGGTGAAGGACAACTCGAGGGTCTCCATCAGCGGTTCGGTCACGTCGTCGTCACACGCGGCCGTGCCGAGCACGCAGAGGGTCGTGAGAACAAGGGCACGCTTCATCTGATCTTCCTTGCGGGGGTCTTCGTGGGTCCGCGCACCGTTTCACGCGGATGTTCGGGCCGAAGGAAAGGCAGGCCGCGTGCCGTTCCGGCGCGAAACTCCGACGAAGGCCCGAGAAACGCGGCTTCGACGGGACTTGGCCACCTCGCGCACAGCACGCGTCGAGTGTTTCATGCAACGTCGATGGAACGTTGCGGACCGTCCGATGAAACGCGGAGCTGTTCGCGACGGTGGTCAGGTCAGGCGTCGAAGGATCGCCTGTAGCAGCCTGGGGTGACCCCCGCGTACCGTCGGAACTCGCGCGTGAAGTGACTCTGGTCGGCGAAGCGGGCCCGGATCGCGATGAGGCCGATGGGCTCTGCCGTGGTCCGAAGCTGATGCGCCGCCCAGTCCAAGCGCAGGCGGCGAACGTATTGTCCGACCGTCACCCCTGCTCGCGCTTTGAACGCGCGTGCGAAGTAGCTCGGGTGGAGGCCGACTTCGCCGGCGATGGCGGCGACCGTGCGTCGGTCGAGGAACCCGTCGTGAAGGATCTGCACCGCGTGGTCGAACCAGGTGCCCCGATCACGCACCGAGGAAGTGCGCGCGCCCAGGCCGAGCATCTGGAGCACGAGGCCTTCGACCATCAGCTCATCCACGCCGTCCAGCGGCTCGAGCTCGGGGAGCAACAAGCGCCCGAGATGCGCGACGCCGCCGTGGCGGAAGTGGTGGACGCCGTCGAGCAGCGACCGACAGGGCTCGAGCAGATCCTCCCTCGCGGGGTCGGGCTGAATCACCAACACCCGCGCCCCGTCCGGTCCGACCCGGTTCGCGTGAGACTCGCCGATGGGCTCCGTCCAGACGTCGTCGGGGCGGCCGACGAGGGAGCGGCCGCGCAGCCGCGACTCGATGGCGCCGGATAGCGTAACGGCTACGACGGTGCGCCCGTGCCGGTGTGCGGCCAGGGCGCCATTGGGTGGGAAGAAGGCGTCCGTGATCTCGAAGGGCCCCACCACCCGCGTGCGGAAGCGGGGGCTCCCCCAGCTCACCGGAACCCGATGCTCGTGGGTGTGTGCGCCGTTCACGTCACATCCCTACCAAAACCGCAGGATCGTTCAAGACGCACGGCAACCCGACTCCCAGAATGCGAGACACACAGCACTCTTACGAGGAGGATGGTATGCGCGTTGCACGTTTGATCTTACTTGCGGTCTTCGCGGGGTTCGCGGCATGCGCGGACACGTCGGATCCGGCAAGCCTCGACACCCCCCTGTTCGGGGTCGACGAATCCGACGACGATGACGACGACTTCGGCGAGGTCGAGGGAGAGGGCACGTACACGATCACGTTGAACAGCGGTCTGGTGCTGACCGCGCACTTCGAGGTCGAAGCGGAGCAGACCGGCGCCGACGAATCGGCGGAAGGCACTTTCCACCACCGCACCGAGTTGGGCGGCGAGGCCATCGACTTCGACGGCATCCTGACGTGCATGTCCATCGATGCCGATGAGGGCCGTGCCTGGATCGGCGGCATCGTGACCCGCAATCGCTCCGTGCGCGAACCGTTCGCCAGCGGCGAGATCTATCAGCCCGGACGCGACATCTGGTTCCGCGTCCTCGACCTGGGCGACGACTCGGACGACGTGGACCGGACGACGTTCGTCGGCTTCGAGGGCGGCGCCGGGATCATCACCTCGAAGGATTA
>CALJKZ010000049.1 GCA_937983085.1 uncultured Gemmatimonadales bacterium | reverse complement strand
AGTGGAGTCCCTTCGCCGCATTGCACGCTCGCTGACGCGCCCGAGCATCGCCGAGCGCTTTCCGGACATCGCCCGCAGCGCCCTCGCCATGCGACACCTTCCGGAAGGCGGGCTCGTGGCCGCGACGGACCGACTCATCGGAGCGGTGAGTCAGGAGGTGGCGAGGGACGACTCGAAGGTGGCCCGCGTTCTCGTGGTCGAGGACAGCCGGATGGAGGCTGCGCTCATCCGATCCGTAGTCAGCGGATCGAACCGGGAGGTCATCTGGGCCCAGACCGCCGAGGACGCGCAGCGCATCGTCGACCGCCAGGCGGTGGACATCATCCTCCTCGACCTCGGTCTTCCCGGGGAAGACGGCCGCGAACTGCTCGCCCGACTGGCGCGAAGGCCCCGTACCCGGGCCATCCCGGTCATCCTCCTCACGGGGCGTGCCGACCTCCAGACGCGCACGGAGGTGTTGTCGTTGGGTGCGGACACCTTCCTCAACAAGCCTGTGGAGCCACCCGTCCTCGCGACCACGGTTTCCATGCTTCTCGAGCGATCCGCCGAGGCCCGCCAGGCAGGCCGTCAGGACCCGCTCACCGGACTGACCAACCGCACGGTCTTCCTCTCGGAGATCCGCCAGATCGCCGCTTCCGCCGAGAGGGTCGGCACCGACCTGTCCTTCGTGATCCTCGACATCCATCGACTGGACGGCATCAACGACGCCCATGGCACCGAGGTCGGCGACGCCGCCCTGCGGGCCGTAGCCGAGGGCATTCGCGAGGCTGCCCACGAGTCCGACATCACGGCCCGTTGGGGCGGCGGCAAGTTCGCCCTCCTGCTGTCCGGAGCGGACGCGGACGAGACCCGCGCGCGGCTCGAGGAGCTGACGACGGCGACCAACAGGCGACGCCTGCCCCTCGCCGACGGTTCGGAACTGGTTGTCACCTGGCACGCCGGTGCGGCCGGCGTCTCCGGCGCCGGCAGCGTAAACGAGGCCATCGCCCGGGCCACGCGCCGACTCCAGGTGGCGAGCCGACAGCAGAGCGCCCGCATCGTCACCACCGACGACGAAGGGGCCGCCGGCGCCCACCACGTCCTGGTCATCGAGGACGACGCGATTCTCGGTGACCTCATGACCCACCGACTGACCCGCGAAGGTTTCGAGGTCACCCGCTTCGACAACGGCGCCGATGCCCTGCGCGCCATGGGCGAGCTCACGGCGTCGGCGGTGGTCCTGGACGTGATGCTTCCGGGCGCCGATGGGTTCGAGATCCTCCGGCGGATCCGCTCCGAGCGCTCCGTCCCGGGGGCGCCCGTCGCCGTCCGAACCTTCGCGGGCGATCACGCCGCGCGGCGGCCCTTCGAATTGGGGGCCAACGACGCCCTGGCGAAGCCGTTCTCGGTGAAAGAGCTGGTGACGCGCGTGAGCCGGCTCGTGGTGGAGCTGGAGGAGGAGTCGGCCCGTGCCTGATCTCTACGCGCAGGCCCAAGCCGTGCAGCTCGCCACCCGGCTCCTGTCGCCCGGCGAGGCCTTTCTCCTCCTGGTGGTCCTCACCGGAGGGGTCTTCCTTGTGATCTCCGCGACCATGGCGACGTGGACCCTCGTCTTCCGCTCCCGGAAGCTGGCCCTGGCCAGGGCCCTTCAGGACCGGACAGGGCGTTGGCAGTACGAGCTTCAGGAGGTCCTGTACGGAGACAAGGCGCCGGAATCCTTGAGCGGGACGGTGGACGACGACAACCGGGTGGAGTTCCTGAACTTCCTCCTCGAGTACGTCCGACGCCTGGAGGGCGAGGAGCAGGACATCATCCGACGCCTGGCCGAACCCCATCTGGACAAGATCACCGAGTACCTCGACCATCCCGTCGAGGCCCGTCGGGCTCGGGCCGTGCAGACCTTGGGCGAACTGGGTCTGCCTACGTTCGCTGAGCACGTCATCGCCGCGTTGGACGATTCGTCGCCCGACGTCGCCATGGTGGCCGCTTCGACCTTGTCTGCCGCCGACGACGGAGGGTACGCCGATCCGGTCCTCGCGCACCTGGATCGTTTCGCCCATTGGCGCCTCGACTTCCTCGCGGCGATGCTGGCGTCCATGGGGCCCGAAGCCGCCCCTTCCCTGCGCTGGGCCCTCGCCGACGCCGAAGTCACACCCAACACACGCGCCGTAGCCGCCGACGCTCTGGCGCTCCTGGGCGACGCCCCCGCCGCCGATCTCGCCCACGAGGTGCTGGTCCATACGGAGAAGGTGGAGTTGCGTGCGGCGGCGCTCCGACTCCTGGCTGCGGTGGGCCGCGGCGAGCATGTGGACGCCGTACGTGAGGCGGTCGTCGACGATGCCCTCCCGGTGCGCCTTCACGCCGTCCGGGCCCTCGGCGGGATCGGAGCCGAAGAGGACCGCGATCTGCTGGAAGACGCGGCCATGTCCGACCCCTCCCCGTGGGTGGCCATCGCGGCGGCTCGCGGGCTCAAGGAAGCCGGTGGCGCCGCTGCCCTGGAGCGTCTCGCCGGATCGCGGCACCCTCGTGCCGCACTCGGTCTCCAGGTCATCTCGGAGGTGCGGTCGTGGTGACGTCGTGGTGGGTGCTCCTGTCGGTGGTCAACGCCCTGGTCCTCGTGTACTTCGTGGCCATCAACGCCGTCTACATGATCACCAGCGGCAAGGCGCTCCACGTCATCTGGCGATACCGGCAGCGCCTCCGGGCCTTCAACCTGCTGGACCCCTCACGCGCCCAGGCGGCGCCTCCCATCACGGTCCTCGCCCCTGCGTACAACGAGGCGCTGACGTGCGTGGAGTCGGTTCGTTCCCTCCTGACCCTGGACTATCCCCGACACGAGATCATCGTGGTCAACGACGGCTCGGGCGACGAGACCATGGAGGTGTTGGAGTCGGCGTTCTCCCTGGCGACGCGCGCCCGGATCGTCACCGCCGAGCTGGCCACGGCTCGCGTGCGCGGCGTCTACCAGAGCCGCCTCTACCCGAACCTCTGGGTGGTGGACAAGGACAACGGCGGCAAGGCCGATGCCCTCAACGCGGGCCTGAACTACTGCAACACACCCCTGGTCTGTGCCGTCGACGCGGACACGCTCCTGGAGCGCGACGCCCTCACGCGGATCGTGCGGCCCTTTCTGGAGGACGCCGGCACGGTGGCCGTCGGCGGCAAGATCCGGGTGGTCAACGACTGTTCGGTGGACACGGGGATCGTGACCGACGCTCGACTCCCCCGGAGCTTTCTCGCCGCCGTTCAAACCGTGGAGTACCTGCGCGCCTTCCTGGTGGGACGGGTGGGGTGGGCGGCGTTTAACGCCAGCCTGGTCATCTCGGGCGCCTTCGGGCTATTCAGTAGGGGCGCCGTGGCGGACGCGGGCGGGTACGCCAGCAAGCGGACCACCGGAGAGACCGTGGGCGAGGACATGGAGCTCGTGGTGCGCATGAAGCGGCTCTTCACCGATCAGGGCCGCCCCTGCAGAATCGAGTTCGTGCCCGACTCCGTGGCCTGGACGGAAGTGCCCGAATCCCTGCGAGTCCTCGGGCGTCAGCGGGACCGATGGCAGCGGGGACTCATCGAGAGCCTCCTTCGTCACCGAACCATGCTCTTCAACCCGCGCTACGGGGCCTCGGGGATGTTCGCCTTCCCGGTCTTTCTCTTCCTCGAGGGACTCGGCCCCGTCATCGAACTGGTGGGTTACTTCGGATTCGCCGTCGCCGTCGCCTCCGGACAAGCCTCGACGGCATACATCATCGGCTTCTTCATTCTCGCCTTCGCACTCGGCGTGACCCTGTCCACCGTCGCCGTCCTCATCGAAGAGGTCGCGTTCGCCCGTTACACACGGACGTCGGACGTACTCAAGATGTTCGCGCTGGGCATCATCGAGAACTTCGGATTCCGCCAGCTCAACAGCTTCTGGCGGGTCCGTGGTCTCTACAACTCGGTGGTGGGCCGAAAAGCGTGGGGGAAGATGGAGCGGAAGGGCTTCCAGGGGTCGGCGGCAACCACGAGCTAGAGCACGGGCCGGTTCGACCCGGGCCGCTTTCGCCTCACGTCCGGATCCCCCTCAGCTGACCAGTCGCCCCAGCGAATCGCGTCCGCCCACCACCGGCAGCGTGATGGACGTGGCATCGAGGTCGATGGTCAGTCGAGTGCCGGGCTCGGGCCAGAGTGTGAACTCGGGATCGCTGGAGAAGATCATGAGGCCGATGCGCGCTCCCGCTCGGATGATCTGGTCGTCGGGCTGGAGTTCGAAGGTCAACTCCCGAAACTCCCCGGGGACGAGGGGCACGCTTTCGGTGAGGGACTCGGCGTTCTGAGGGTCGGCCCAGCCACGGGTGATGATGTTGTCGGTGATGGGCGCCCCCTCCTCCCACGGCAGGGAGACGAGCCATACCGACAGGTTCGCCGCCGGCGCGTTGGCCGCCAATCGAAGGGTCACCGTAGCCGCGCCTGAAAGGTGCACGTCCTCGGTGAGTTCGGGGGTCGCGTACAGGAGCCGGCTCGGCGACGACGACGCCGACGCCAGCGTCCCGCCATCGAGGGAAACGTCGTCGGTGAGGGACTCGGACCCCTGTCGGCCCTGGTTCGTGAGTGACAGCAGCCCGATGCCGTTCCCGCCGGCCTGCGGGTATAGAGCCACCGGCTCGGCCTCGGGATGGGGGTAGTCCGGGTAGGGCGTCGGCGTGTTGCCCTCTGCGTCCTCACGGACGATCCACGCCTTGGGGTCGTCTTCCACCCCGTTCTCCACGTCGTACAGGTAGCGCGTGAACCACCGGTTCATGAGCTCCAGGGGAGGTGGTCCGCCATGTCCGCCCTGGTGGTAGTAGATCTGGACCGGCACACCCCGATCCTTGAGCGCTTCAGTGATCCGGTAGCTGTGCTCCGGCATCACGTTCCAGTCGTTGAACGCGTGGGCCATGAGGGTGGCCGCCTGAACGCCGTCGATGGCGTTGAGGTAGTCCCGTCCTGCCCAGAAGTCGTTGTAGTCACCGGTGATCCGGTCCTGGCCGGCGGCCATTTCCCCGTCGCGATAGGTGGCGTCGCAGTACGCCCTCCGCTCCGGATCGCCCGAGTTGATAAAGTCGTAGAGGACGTCCACGTCCTCGCCGAGGTAGCCGCCGGGCGACCTCACCAGCCCGTGGGACCGGTAGTAGTGGTAGTACGACGTGTTCGGCGCGATGGGGATGATAGCTTCGAGTCCGTCGACCCCCGTGGTGGCAGCCGCCAGGGGAAGCGTGCCGTTGAACGACGTGCCCGTCATGCCCACGCGACCCGTGGACCAGAAGGCCTCGACCTCCTCGTTCCCGTCCGGCGTGGTGAAGCCTCGTGCCCGGCCGTTGAGCCAATCGACCACGGCCTTGGGCGCCAGCGACTCGTTCATCCCGCCCACCGTGGGACACCCCTGGGACAGCCCCGTGCCGGGCGACTGGGAGTGGACAACGGCGAAGCCGCGCGGCACCCAGGTGCCCACATGGGAGTTGGAGATGACGGGACGGAGGCTCTGCTGCTGGATATCCGGCATGTCCCCCCGCTCGGGGGGCTGGGCGCCGAGTTCGTGGCGCACGTTCCAGAAGTATTGGGAGTCGGTGGTCCCGACCCCCGAATAGTACGGTGAGGTCTCGTAGACCACCGGCACCCGCAGGCCCTCGCTCTCCGTCTGCCTCGGACGCGTCACCGCCACGTGGACCCGGTCCAAACGACCATCTCCGTCGGAGTCGAACTCGGTCTCCACCCAGAGGTCGTGACGCACCCAACTCCTCGGCTCGGCGAAGGCCGGGACGACCTGAGCCTGTCCGTCCTCGAATACCGGGCCTACCGCGGTGGCCGGGGCACGACTCTGTGCCTCCACAGGGGCGTACGCGGCGGCAGAGATCACGGCCAACATCGCGGCGCAGCGCACAGGCAGCGTCACGGCGCGGTGGACGGCGGGGGACACGTCGTTGGAGAGCATCCTGGATCCAGAATGGGGAAGCACAAATGAGCGAACGGCCCTAATACGACGACGTGGACGCTCGGGGTCCACGTCGACGGGCCAGCTGCCGGTGGTTGTGGAGCCCGGGCCGTCCCTTCTCCGCCACGTGTCTCACAGCTCCAACTCGAACTGGAGCCCGGTGAAGGTGAGGCGGTGATGGGGCGTGAGTCCGATCTCGTCGATGGCGGTCCGGTGAGTCTCGGTGCCGTATCCGACGTTGGTCTCCCACCCGTACCCCGGATAGCGGGCGGCCAACCTACGCATGAGCCGATCCCGAACCACCTTGGCGACGATGGAGGCGCATCCGATGGAGTGGACCAGGGCATCGCCATCGACGACGGCGTCGTGCTCCCTCCCCAGATACTTCACCGGAAGGCCGTCCACCACCACGTGGAGATCCGGCCCATCGGGGCCATGGCGTCGAAGATCCTCGACGAGTCGGTCCAATGCTCGTTGCATGGCGACGGTGGTGGCACGGAGGATGTTACGGCGATCGATCTCGCGCACCGATGCGGCCCCGAGGCCCACTCCGAGAGCGGTTCTCACGATGGCTTCGTACAGGTCTTCGCGAACGTCGTGGGAGAGTTGCTTCGAGTCGTCGGCGCCGACGACACACCCGCCCCGGGGCAAAACGACCGCCGCGGCAACCACGGGTCCGGCCAGCGGCCCCCGACCCACCTCATCGACACCGGCCACCAAACGACCGCGGCCCCAGAACCTTCGCTCGTACTCGAGCAGGTCCTGGGGCCGCTGGATCTCGTGCTCCGCCGACGAGGTCGGCGAAGGGTCAGCGAACTTGGCGCTTCTCCGCGATCCTGGCTGCCTTTCCACGACGTCCACGCAGGTAGTAGAGCTTCGCCCGGCGCACGTCGCCTCGGCGGACGACCTCGACACCGGTCACGGTGGGGGCGTGGAGCGGGAAGATACGCTCGACGCCGATTCCGCTGGAAATCTTCCGAACGGTGAACGTCTCGTCCACACCACCGCCCTTACGTGCGATGCAAACGCCTTCGAATGCCTGGATACGCTCTTTTTGACCTTCCCGGACCAGATAGAGAACCCGGACGGTGTCACCCGGAGCGAAATCGGGCATTTCAGCTCGAAGCTGCTCTCGTTCGACTTCTTTGATGATATCAGTCATGATTCGGCTCCAACGACACGGCCAGAGGTGTTCCGGCAGAGACGAGAAACATAATGCGGAGCCCATGTGCGGTGAACGCCCGAAGCTCCGTTGCCCAAGGCCTGCCGGGGTACCACGTTGGCGACCTCGAGCCCCGTGCTTCCCCTTCCCTTCACACGCGTCCCCATGCCGAGTCGATCCACCTTCGCCCCACCCATCGCGGTCCTCACCGCCGTCGTTATCGCCGCGTGCGGCGGCGATGGACAGGTGTCCCTCGAGCCCCTCGCGGACGACGACCAGCCCCGCGCCGAGCGGCTGGAGCGGCTCCTTTCCGCCCTGGCCGCCGACTCCATGGAAGGACGGCGGACAGGCACGGAGGGCGCGGCGCGAGCCGCCCGCTTCCTCGCCGCCGAGTTGGAGCGGTACGGAGTGGAGGCAGCCGGAGACGACGGGTTCTTTCAGCGCGTCCCCCTCGCGCTCGTGAGCGTGCCGGCCGGCGACGGTACCGTCGAGCGCCTCCGCCTCGAGTCCGATGCCTTGGACTTCAGCGCCCTTCCCGCCGACCGGCTGGTCGACACCGAGGTCAACGTCGTGGGGATCGTCCGCGGCGCCGATCCCGAAGTCGCCGACGAGGCGGTGGTGGTGGGCGCCCACTACGACCACGTCGGCATTGGGACGCCGGTGGACGGCGACTCCATCTACAACGGCGCCGACGACGACGGCTCGGGCTCGGTGGCCGTCCTGGAGATCGCACGGGCATTCGCTCGGGGAGAGGCCCCGCGGCGCACCGTCGTCTTCCTCTTGAGCACTGGGGAAGAAATGGGCCTTCTGGGCACGCGATGGTACCTGGAGGACCCGGTGATCCCTCTCGAGCGCACCGTTGCCGACCTGCAGATCGAGATGATCGGCCGCCCCGACTCGCTGGCCGGGGGCTTCGGGCACGGATGGCTCACGGGGTACGAGCGCACCACCATGGGCGACCAGCTCGCCGCCGCGGGATCCCCCATCGTGCCCGACCCCAGGCCCGAGCAGAACTTCTTCTTCCGATCCGACAACATCGCCTTCGCACGCCTGGGCATTCCCGCCCACACCCTCTCCAGCTTCAACCTCCACACCGACTACCACCGTCCGTCCGACGAGGTCGACGCCATCGACTTCGATCACATGGCGGCTCTCGTGGAGGCCAGCATCGAGGCCGTGCGATTCCTGGCCGACGGGCCGCGGCCGGACTGGGTGGAGGGCGGCATGGACGGGCTCACCGGCGGCTGAGTCTCACGTAGGCGGCGCTAGCCGAAAACCCGATTCCAACCAACCCTACATTGTGAGGTATCTAAGCCTCCGACGACGAACCGATGAGCGGAGAGCGGCCATGTCGCCGGAGCGGAAGTACCTGGGAGAGTTCGAGCAGATGGTGGCGGCGGCGGTTCTGCGTCTGGGGGACAAGGCGTATGGCGTCTCCATCATCGAGACCATCGAGGAGCGCACCGGCCGCCCGGTGAGCAGCGGTGCGCTGTCCGTCACGCTGGACCGCATGGAGAAGAAGGGCCTCCTGCGCTCGTCCCTCGGCGACGCCGACGACGGTCGCGGGGGCCGACCCCGCCGGTACGTCCAGCTCACGGCCGAGGGGCTCGAGGCCGCCGCGGAGGCCCGGTCCGCCATGCTCCGGCTCTGGCACGGCCTGGGTGGAGCGTACGAAGGATGAGCCGGCGCCTTCCCGACGTCGTCGTCTCGCTCCTCGAGCGGGCGGTCGCCGATCCCGTGGCTCGCGCGGGCCTCATCGGTGACCTCGAAGAGCGCTACCGGCTCGCCGCGCCCCGCAGCCGCGTGGGCGCCGCGGCGTGGCTCATCCGTGAGCTCGCCGCCATCGGATATCACTACGGACTCGTTGGGGGGATCGGGATGGACACGCTTCGCAGGGATCTTTCGTTCGCCTTCCGCGGACTCGTCACGCGTCCGGGATTCTCCGCGCTGGTCGTCAGCACCCTCGCCCTGGGGATCGGGGCCAACGCGGCCATCTTCTCGGTGGTGAGCACCCTCATGGTCGAGCCCCTGCCCTTCGAGGACGCCGACCGTCTCGTCATCATCAACGAGATCGAGCCCAGCGGGTTCACCGCGTCCGTGTCGTTCCCCAACTACCGCGACTGGCGCGACGGGAGCGACAGCTTCGAGGACTTCTCCATCTTCCTGCCGAGCTCCCGAAGGTTCAACACGGTGGACGGTTCACGGATGCTGGAAGTGGGCTGGATCATGGGCGGATACTTCGAAACCGTCGGTCTCGATGCCGAGGTGGGCCGGTACATCACCGATGCCGAGTCCGAGCCGGGAGCCGAACGGCTGGCCGTGGTGTCCCACCGGCTCTGGGTGGATGAGCTTGGGGCGGACCCGGCGGTGGTCGGCCGCGCCCTGACGCTGTCCGACGAGGCGTTCACCATCGTGGGGGTCACCCCGTCAGACTTCGTGCTGTACGAGGATACGGACGTCTACCTTCCCCTCGGTGTCGTCGCCGACGGGCTCCCGTGGGACGATCGGCGGACGAGTGTCGGCGCGGAGATCGTGGCGCGGTTGGCGCCCGGCGTGACGGTGGAGCGCGCGCGGGCGGACCTGGAAGCCGTCGGGACGGCCGTGGAGTCGGAAACCGGTGAGGAGGTGGACACCGCCAACGTCACCGAGCTGCGGGCCTGGTTCCTGGGGGACACCGGCAACCAGTCCCTGATGCTCATGGCCGCCGTCTTCCTCCTTCTGCTGGTGGCGTGCGCCAACGTGGCCAACCTGCTCTTCATCGCCAGCGAGCGGCGAGGGGGCGAGATGGCCCTCCGGACGGCCCTCGGCGCCAGCCGCAGTCGTATCTACCGCCAACTTCTCACGGAGAGCATGGTCCTGGCCGTCCTCGGTGGACTGGCGGGCATCGCCCTGGCAGTGGTCGGGCTGGATGCCCTCCTCGCCCTGGTGGCGGACGTCCTCCCGCACGGCTTCGCCGAACGCATCGGCATGGACGCGCCCGTGCTGATCTTCGCGGCTGTGATGTCGCTCGGGACCGCGCTTCTGGCGGGGTTCCTCCCCGCTCTACGCTCGGCCCGGGCCGAGCTGGCCCAGCGGATCCGGTCCGCGGCGCCGGGGGCGGTGTCCAATGCCCGGGGTCGCCACGTCCTCGTGGCGTCCGAAGTCGCCCTCTCCATGGTGCTCCTGGTGGGCGCCGGACTCCTCATCTCCACCCTCACCCGGCTACAGAACGTCGACAAGGGATTCGACGGCAGCGGCGTGCTCACCTTCCGCGTCCAGTTACCCGATCCGTACGACACCCGCGAGCGATGGGCGGGCTTCCACGAGACGCTGGAGGAGGAGCTCATGGCCCTTCCAGGGGTCACGTCGGTGGCGACGTCCAACCACTTTCCCCTGGCCGGCAACTCGTGGGAGATGCTGTACAAGGACGAGCAGACGCCGCCGGAAGACGAGGGCGAATCGGTGCTCCTCACCATGGTCAGCGCGTCATTCTTCGACACGTACGGCGTCGCCATCGTCGAGGGGCGGGGCTTCCTTCCTTCGGACCGGTGGGGCACCGAGCCTCTGGCTATCGTCGACGAGACGCTGGCGGCCACGCGGTGGCCCGGCGAGTCGGCCATCGGGAAGCGCATCACCTTCGAACAGCCTCTGGGGCCCGACGGAGTCCGCGCCGATCTCTGGCGCACCGTCGTCGGCGTCGCCGCCCACGTGCGTCACTACGAGCTGTCGAGTCCGTCGCGGATCGAGGTCTACACGCCCATCGCCCAGTCGGCGGCGTGGGGCTTCACCAGCTACGTCTCGGCGAAGACCAGCCTGGATCCGGCCTCCCTCGTCCCCGACGTCCGTCGGGTCGTCGCTCGACTCGAGCCGTCGGCGCCGCTGTACCGCATCCGCGTCATGGACGACATCATCGCCCAGGAGCTCGGACCCCAGCGGGCCATGCGCGAACTCCTCAGCACCATGGCCCTCCTCACGCTCCTGCTGGGCTGCGTGGGAATCTACTCGGTGGTGTCCCACGGGACGGCCCTCCGTCGCAAGGAGCTCGGGCTTCGCATCGCCCTGGGAGGCTCACCCTCGGAGATCGTCGGGCTCGTGCTCCGTGACTCCATGGTCCCCATCGGTGTCGGGGTGGTGGTGGGTGTCGCGGGAGCAGT
>CALJKZ010000048.1 GCA_937983085.1 uncultured Gemmatimonadales bacterium | reverse complement strand
TGAGGCCGGTGATGGATGGCCACAGCCCACACCGCGCCGTTGTCTTCGATGCGGATGGTGAGGTCGGCTCCGGTGAGGGCGATGGCGATATCGATGCGGGTAGCCCCCGAGTATTTCGCAGCGTTCGACACGGCTTCCTTGAAGCCCAGGTAGAGATCCTGTCGAGCCTCCCAAGCCAAGCGTCGATCGGGCATGGGATCCGGCGTCACGGCGAAGGTGAAGGGCACCAACCCCAGCAACATGGCGTCGGCCTCGTCGCGCAGCTTCTCCACGAGCTGGGGAAGATTGTCGTAGCGCGTGTTCACCACCCATACCGTCTCGCGCACCCGTCGCGCGCTCTCCCGCGCGGCCTCACCCAGCTCCTCGAGCCAGCGGCTGCTGCGGGCATCGAGATCGGCGCGGCCGATGAGGTCTCCCTTCATGGCGATGGACGACAGGTTGGCGCCGATGTCGTCGTGGAGTCGTCCCGCGATGCTGAGGCGAAGCTCCTGTTGCCTCTTCAACTCGGCTAGCCGGTAGCGATAGATCGCCGCGCCGACGCTCACCGCCAGGGTCACGACGCCCAGTCGGAACCACCAGGTCATGTAGTACGGAGGGCGGACTCTCACCGTGATCTCCAGCACCGACTCCTCCCACGGTCCGTCGCTGGTGCGGGCGGCGACGCGGAAGACGTAGTCGTCCGGAGGAACCGACGTGTAGTTGGCCACCGAGGACGTCCCGGCCTCGTTCCAGGTCTCGTCGAGGGGGTCGAGCCGGTAGCGGTATCGCCGGCGGCTCTCGCCCAGGAGGTCGACGGAGGTGAACTCGAAGGCGAAGAAGTTCTCGTCCGGGAGGAGGTCGAGTCCCTCCGGCGCGAGGGCCCGGGAAAGGGGGGCGGGATCGCCCTGAATACGGAAGCCGGTCAACGCGACCACGGGCGGGTCTCTCTCGAGTGTCGGGAGGTGGGGGTCGATCACCGTCAGACCCTTCTCCCCTCCGAAGTAGAGCCGGTCGTCACGTGCTCGTAGTGCGGCGTTGGCGAAGAATCGGTTCCCAGCCAGCCCTGCGGCCTCCCGGAAGGTCAGGAAGCGGTCGGACTCGACGTCGAGGCGGGCGAGTCCGTTGTTGGTCGAGATCCAGAGGTAACCGGCACGATCCTCGACGATGCCCTCCACGTGATCGTGGGGGAGGCCATCCTCCGTGGTGTAGAGGCGAACCTGGTCGGTCCGCGGGTCGATGCGGTTGAGCCCTCCGCCCTCGGTGCCCACCCAGATCAGCCCGCGGGAATCGCGGAACAGCGTGAGCACCCGAGCGTCGCTTAGGCCCTGATCGCCCACGGAGTACCGACGAAGCACGCCCACCGCCGGATCGACCTCGGAGACGCCGCCATTGTACGCGCCGATCCACAGTCGACCGTTGGGCGCCTCGACCATGGGCCACACCCACTCGCTGCCCAGATTCCACCCGTCGTCCTGGACGGGTACGAAGCGTTGCTGTGTGGCGTCGAAGCGCAGGAGCCCATGCTCGCGGCTTCCGGCCCAAACGGTCCCGTTCCGGTCGACGAGAACGGAGAGGGCGGTGGTCTGAAGGAGTCCATCGTCCACCATGACTCCGATGCGCTCCAGCCCCCCGGGCGTCCACCGACGGAGCCCAGCCGCGTGAGCGGCGATCCACAACTCGTCGCCCCTCCACGCGAGGCCGAACACCGACGCGCTCCTGATGCCCTCGAAGTCGGCCCGGGCGCTACCCACCACCTGCGGCGATCCCGTTGGCCCGATGCGGATCCGCTCGACGCCACCCCCGAGGGTACCGAGCCAGATGTCGCCGCCGGGCCCTTCGACGATGGGTACGACCCCGGTTCCCATCAGTCCGTCGGGATCCTCGGGCTGATGGAGCAGGCGGGACATTCGTGTGCTCAACGGGTGCAGGCTCGCGAGCCCGTTCCAGGTCCCGATCCACAGGACACCATCGCGGTCCAGGAGGAAACGCTTGGCGTAGTCGTGGGGAAGTCCGCGTGGGCCTCCCCCCGCCCGCAACTGCACAATGTCGCCCGCGTCGGGGACGACCAGGGCCCCGGTCTGCGTCGCCAGCCACAGGGTACCGTCGGCGAGCTGGATGATGTCCTCGACGGGCATGGGCCGGCTCAGCGTCAGGTCGGCCAACAGCTCGAGGCTGCCGTCGTCGCGCAGCGCGTAGACCCGCCCCTCGCGCGTGGCGGCGAGGACCCGGGCTTCCTGGCATTCAAGCGCCGAGAGACCACCATCCACCGTGCCCAGGGACCTCCACTCCCCCGTCGGCAGGCGCCGGCGGATCGAGCCGTCGGCGAAGCCCGCTGTCACTCCACCGTCGCGCCCGCAAAGGGTTGCGATGCGGTCCGACCCCTCCGAGGTGACCTGGCCCGTTCCCGGGTCGAACACCGCCGCTCCTGCGTCCGTGCTCAGCATCAGCCGACCATCGACCAGGACCGCCAACGCGTCTACGGTTCGCCCAGGGGCGGCCTCCTCGTCGGGGGACGAAGCCGTGACGCGCCAGGGGCCGAGCTCGTGGAGGGGGAATCGGCGCACCTCACCCGTTCGGGGGTTCAACCGATTGAGACCTCCCCGGTCGGTCCCCACCCAGAGGATGCCATCCTCCGATTGAACGAGGCTCCGGACGAAGTCGTCGCTGAGAGTCGTCGAGTCTCCTCGGACGTTGCGAAAGGCGATGAACCGCTCGCCGTCGAATCGATTGAGACCGTCGTGGGTGCCCACCCAAAGGAAGCCCACCTCGTCCTGGAGGAGGGCTTCCACGGTCCCCTGGGAGAGGCCCGCATCCATGCCGAAGGCGGTGAACACGGGCGACCCGGCGCCCTGTCCGTGCAGGGGCTCCACCGCTGTGGACGCGAGCACGGACAGGGCGGACAGGACGACCCACACACGCTGACGCCTCATGGACCGTCCGGCGACCCCACTAGGTCGATTTCATGCTGTCCGTGAAGACCGGCTGCCCGGCACGACCGTCCATGATGTCCTTGTAGATGTCGCGCTCGGACGGTGTGGCCGGCGGGGCAGGCACATAGAAGCCCTGGTCCGTGATCATCACGTCGTCGGCCTTCCACCGATTCTCGCATCCGGGCGTGGGGTTCGGGTGTACCTCGAATTTCATCTTCGGCGCCGTGGGGAGCGAGGTTTCCAGCCGTTCCCGGAAGATTTCCCGAAGTCCTCCCTCCCCCGAGTCGGTGAACATCTGGTGGTAGCTGGACCCGATGGGCTTGGTGCACGACAACTGCTCCAACCAACCCACAGCCACCACACGCGGCAGCTCGACCATGATCCCACGGTACACGCTGCCTTCTACTTGCCAGCAGCGGGCGGCCTCCATGAGCCCGACGTACGCGGCTGACGTCAGCACATGGTAGTCGTCGGTAGCAAAGCGCCGGGGCGTGCGCGAATCGGACTCCGCGAGGGGGAAGTGTGCCAAGCAGCTCAAGATATCCTTCACGCACACCGGCTCCTCCCCCCGGTCTTCCTCTTCTTCCTTCTCCGACTTCCCGTCGGGGCCGACGACGTCCCCGCCCTGGCCGCCGCCCGTGATGATGTTGTACAGGTTGGGCGTCGACACGATGAGCTGGCTCGGCCCCGTGGGTGAGTCCGTGGCGACTTCCGACACCAGGTATCGTGGCGTCCCGATGGCCCGCCGACCTGTCCGCCGGTAGGTGTAGAACCGGACGAGATCCTGATGGTCGTCGGGTCGCTCCGGGATGAAGAACTCGAGCCCGTTCTCGCTCAAGAGAAAGTCGAACCCGCCCGACAACGTGTCGTGAAAGTAGATGGGGACCCTGCAGTCGCTCGTGGCCAGGTAGCTCAACAGGACCTTCTTTCGGGCCTCGAACTCCGGCGAGCCGTTTAGGGCATAGATCATGGCGTAAAGGTCGGGTATGGTGCAGCCAGGCTTGAGGTCGGAGCCCGGCACCGGTCCGCCGGTAACCTCGACGAGCCAACGGCTCGCCAGGAGACGAGGTAGGACGTCCCCCCAGAAGATGTTGAGGACACTTGCCGGGATGGCCCAGGTCGGCGATCCGTCGACCAGTTTGTCACAGTCCTGACAGGGCATGATGGGCTCCAGTCCAGAGAGTCGCGCTGCGACCCGCGCTATCGGTATCAGCGATCCCGCGCCCGGGTCCGAGGTCCGGCAAGGTAGGACTCGCCAGCCCCCGACCCATCACGCGATCACGTGAGTTTGACCCACGGGTTCAAGGGGTTCGCAACCTATGCGGGGGACAAATTCGCGGCAAACGCGCTATACGAAGACGGAGACGGGGTTCATGTCGGCCTCGGCCGTGGGGGAGGCCCTCCACCCCATCTCGACGGGGAGATCGTAGAGTCTTCCCGGACCCAATCGGCGCCAGAAATGTCGAAGACCCGGGACAGCGACCCGAACGACGGAAAGCTGCGTGTCGGGCCTGGACAGATCATAGACGAGGAGGTCGGATCCCAGGCTCCGGGCGGAGGCGACGCAAGCGTCCACAAGACCCTCGAGGCCGACTCGGGGTGTCCCGCCCGACATCACGGGGCTCGACGACGCTGAAGGATCCGGCGTGAGGTAGTCGTGGTCGTGGGTCGTGGCGTCCTCCCACCACTCCACGGCATCGGGATAGTCGGGGAGCAATTGTTCGCGACGCCGTTCGGCGGTCTGCAGGACGGTGGGAAGCGTCTGGTTGAGTTCGGTGATGGCCCGTGTGAGGGCGATGGCCGGATCGAAGTGCGCGCCGAAGCCGAAGATCACTCCGCCCCGGTCGGTCGCGCGATCGGACACCGCCACCAGGCAGGGGATGCCCAGGTCCGTGGTCAGATCCAGCACCCACAGCCGTCGGTGCAAGCCGGCGTAGTACTCCTGGACGTCCGCGATGTAGGGGTCGTCGACTGGCTCCAGATCGACACTCGGCTTCATCAGTCGGTTGTACCACCAGAGTGCGACGGCGTCGCGTTCCACCAGTTCCAGGTATCCCTGAACGATGGCCTCGGCGACGTCGTTCCCCGCGGAAAGGCCGTTCGAGTCGCTCTTGCAGTACCGGGCGCCCTCCCCACGGTACCCCAGGAACACGAACGATCCAGGCACGAACACCGTGCGTTCGGTGCCCAGCACCCTCATCGGGCACCAACCGATGGCTTCGTCCTCGTAGGGATCCGGCACCAGATGGAAGCCGCTGTGCTGGTGCGGGTTCCACGAGTCGCGATCCCGAAACTGGCGTTCACTGAAGAGGAGGAGGTCGTTGGGCGCGAGGCTCGGACCATCCAGGTCTGACCGCCGCATGTGGACCGTCGGCTCCGTGCCGTCGTGCACCGCCGAGAAGCGCTCGACCGCCTCGCACATGGCGCTGACCCGCGCCTCCATGTCGGTGCGGCCCTTTCCACCCGCGTGATCGCGAGCCTTGGCCCCGAGGCTCTCGATGCTCGGCGGACCTCCGTTCATGCAGTGGCCTGCCGTGTACACGTGAATCAGGTCGGTCCCGGCCACCGGCACCTTTCTGACGTGTCGGATCGCTCCCGTGATGGGGCTGATCAGACGGTCGAGGCGTGTCGCCGTTTCCTCCGGGTGACGGGTCCGCACGCCCCCAGATAGGGACACGCCTTCCGCCCCCCTCCACTCCGGAAGGTCCGGCCCGGCCACCGACAACGTCGGGTCTCCGCAGCGGGGGCACTGCGGACGGCGCCGAGCCGGGTGCCTCGTCGTGTCCCCCCCGGGGTCCGTCACCCAGATGGCCTCGGTCGGCGGCTCAGGGGTTGCGGCGATGACACTGCGCAGGGCTGCCTGGCCCCGGGACAGGACGCTCGCTGGGAGATTTCGGTCCAGGCGCTCGATGTGCACGTGGTCCCCAGCCTTGGGCCCGTGCACGAAAGCGTGGGCCTTGAGATTGCGGCGGAGGGCCGTTTGAAGACACTCCACGCACGGATCGGATGGGAGCCCGATCCGAGGACCGATCCATGCCGTGTCAGACCCGAGGCGCGCCAGGACGACCGGCCTCGAGGCATCGGCCAATTCCACCAGTGCGTCATCCAGGTAGTCCTCTCCCACCAGGAGGTCCGTTTCCCACGCGAAACGCGGGATCCTGCACCAGCGGCGGTCCGGCGCGCGCGTGGCCCACGCTTGCGTGAGCGCATCGGTCGGCGAGGGCATCGCGCCCTCGACGGCCTCGCCTTCCTCGAGGACGCCGTCGCCAACGAGGCGAAGGATGACGAAGTGGGTCATGGCGGGTGCGACCCGACCCTCCAGGTGCTCGGCGACCTCTACCGCGGACCGGGTCCCGTCCACCGCTGCCACGACCTCGGCGACTTCCGGTCGGTCAAGTAGAAGCGAGTCGGAATCGCCGACGAGCACCACTGCGTCGTCGCCTGTGACCCGGTGCGTGAAGCGGGGGCTCAGATGCAGCGCAGGGTCCGACGCCATGCCGACGATCCTCCGGGGGAGCGAGGTCCGCCGACGGTACGGCTAGGCTGCAATCGGTCGCAAGGATGCT
>CALJKZ010000047.1 GCA_937983085.1 uncultured Gemmatimonadales bacterium | reverse complement strand
CGAGCCCGTTCCACCACCGTTGCCGGCACGTCGTCGAGGGGAATTAGGAAGTCGTTCTCCGGACGGAGGGGCACCAACCACGGCTCGCCACCGGCGAGGGTGACGGAGCCCAGATACGCCTGATAGCCGGGATCGGGGATGATGGCCGTGTCGCCGGGTTCGACGTAGGCGAAGGGGAGGTGCGCCAGACCGTCCTTCGACCCGATGAGGGGCAGCACCTCCTTCCAGGGGTCGACGGAGACGCCGAACCGACGCTCCATGAAGCCGGCGATGGCCTCGCGGAAGTCGGCGAGGCCGCTCTGGAAGGCATAGCGTGACAACACGTTGTCGCCTGCCGCCTCACGTAGTCGTTCAACTACCCGGGGCGGCGGGTCGAGGGGCGCATCGCCGGCGCCCAGATCGATGACGTCCACGCCGGCGGCCTCGATCTCACGGCGCCTGGCCTTCATGGCCGCCAGCGGGAACGGCGGCAGCGCCCGGTACCGGGCGTTGGGCGTGGGCATCAGTCGGCTGCGACGACCGGGTTGGACACCGTCCCCACCCCGTGGACTTCCACCTCCACGGTGTCGCCCGGCACCACGGGACCGATGCCGTCGGGCGTGCCGGTGGCCACGAGGTCACCCGGCTCCAGGGTCATGATGCCGGTGATGTACTCGATGATGGCCGGAACGTCGAAGGCCATGTCCGATGCCGGGGCGTGCTGGCGGACCTCACCGTTGACGCGGGTGGTCACCCCCAGGGACTCGAGGTCGACCCCCGCCACGGACACGGGAGCGCCGACGGGACAGAAGGTGTCGAAGCCCTTGGCCCTGGACCACTGGCTGTCGCTTCGCTGGAGGTCCCGGGCCGTGACGTCGTTCACCGGCACGACGGCCGCGATGTGCGCCCACGCCTGCGCCGCAGGAACGTTCCGCGCGCGGGTCCCGATGACCACCCCGATCTCGCCCTCGTAGTGGACCTCCTGGGACTGGTGCGGGATGACGATGGGGAGCCCGTCGCCGAGGAGCGACGACGGCGGCTTGAGGAAGATGAGGGGCTCGGCGGGAACGTCTCCCCCCATTTCGGCTGCGTGCTTGGCGTAGTTCTTCCCGACGCAGACGATCTTGCTCGGCTGGATCATGGTCCCGGACGTCTCGTGGAGGGGGGCGCGAGGCCTTCGTTGGGATGGGGGCAATGAAGAAGGCCGTCCGAACGTCGTCGGACGGCCTCTGATCTACGCGATGCGAGCGCGGCGCGACAGGAGCGGCGTCAGCTCTCGGATTCGCGGGTGTGGAGCCACGTGCCTCCCAGCGCCCCACACGCGGCGATGGTGAGGATCACGGCGATGACCGTCCACCAGAAGCCGAGGTCTTCGAAGCCCGTGGCCCAGCCGGCGCTGGCCTTGCGGATGGCGATGAAGGCGAGGCCGAGGTAGGCGACTCCGACTCCCATTCCGATGATTCGCTTCATCGAACGTCTCTGACTTTCGAGGATCATGCGGGCGGGACAGCCCACTCGGCGCTGAATCTAGGGAGGTGGACCGCCCGGACCAAGGGGTCGTTGGCGCCCGTCCGCCCGGTCGACGTGCCACACTCCCTGGCCGCGACTTCCTCACTCATAGAAGGCGGCCAGCCGCTGCTCCACTTCGTGCCACGGGCCCTTCACCAGGGGCGCCGGCGGCAACGAGTCACGGAGGTATCGGCCGTACCGCTTGGTGAGGATCCGTGCGTCGAGGAGCACCACCGCGCCACGATCCGTCCGGGACCGGATGAGGCGGCCGAACCCCTGCTTGAGACGAAGCGCGGCCTGGGGCAGCATGAAGTGCTGGAAGGGATCGATGCCCCGCCGCTCCAGGGCCTCCATCCGTGCCTGGGTGATGGGCTCGGTGGGCACCCTGAAGGGCAGCTTCTGGATGAGCAGGCCTCGGAGCGGGTCGCCGGGAACGTCTACGCCCTCCCAGAACGACGCCGTGCCCAGCAGGATGCCGTTTCCTGCCCGAATGAAGCGGTCCAGCATCCGGTGCCGGTCGTCCTCGCCCTGCACGAAGAGAGGCCACTCCACGTCGAGGCCCACGTCCCGCACCCCCCGGGCCACGGCTCGCAGGGCGCCGTACGACGTGAAGAGCGCGAAGATCCCCCCGTCGGTCATCTCGGCGAAGCGGGCGAGGACGTCCGCCGTCGCCTCGTGACCCGCCGGATCACGTCCGTCGGTGGCGGGAAGATCGGTGGGAATCGCCAGCATGGCCTGGCGTTCGAAGTCGAAGGGCGACGGTACGATTCGCTCCTCGACCTCCACGCCCTCCTCCTCCAGTTCCAGCTCCGACGGCGTGATGCCCAAGCGACCACGGAGGAAGTCGAAGCCCTGGCGCGTGGTGAGGGTCGCCGAGGTGAGGATGCTGGTCTCGACCCGTGTGAAAAGGGACTCCCTCAGGAGCGCCCCCAGCTCGATGGGTGCCGCGGCCAGGACCAGGTTCTGCCGCTTCCCCCTGCCCCGGGACTCCATCCACCGGACGAAAGCCGACGCCTCCTCGCCCGGTGCGAGGACGAGACGCAGTCCGTGGGCGGCTGCCGCCAGTCGACGCTCGATGGAGCGGAGGTCCAGGATCCTCCCTTCCAGGTCGTCCCGGAGCTCCTCGAAGAGCTCGAGGCGGGCCCGGAGCTCGGAGAGTTCGCGTTCCAGCTTCCCCAACCCCGCCAGCGTCGCGCTCAGGCGCTCCGCGATGTCGTCGGACTCGGCCGGCTCCCCCCGCCCTTCCGGGCCCAGCCGCACGGGCCCCTCACCCGCCGGGGCGAAGGGTTCCAGGCGCTCGAGAAAGCCCTCGATCTCCGCCCGTAGCCGGGACAGGGCCGGACGGACGCGATTCTCCAGACGCTCGCGTAGCTCCGGGCCGCTCTCGTGGGACCCCACCGCCTCGTGCACCGCCGTGAGAATACCACGGCCCCGTCGGTCGAGGCGCGACATGGCCCGAAAGAGCCCGCGCCGTGTGATCTCCACGCCGAGGTGCGACGTGGCCGCGTCCTCGACGTTGTGGGCCTCGTCGAGGATGACCTTGGTGTAGGCCGGGAGCACCGCCGACTGGGTGTAGTTGTTCGTGGCTCTCCGTACCGCCAGGTCGGTGAAGAGCAGATGGTGGTTCACCACCAGGAGCTGGGCCGACGCCGCCCTCCGGCGGGCCTTCTGGTAAAAGCACTGCTGGAAGTGGGGACAGCGGGCGCGCAGGCAGATGTCGGGATCGCTGCGCACCTCCTCCCACGTGTCGGGCGAGGGGGAGAACGCCAGGTCGGAGAGGGACCCGTCCTCGGTCGTCCCGATCCACTCCCGCAGCTCCCGCAGCTCTCCCGAGCGGTCCTCCTCGAAAAGGCTGGCCTGGCTCTCCTGGGCGAGAAGGGCCCTCCGGATGGAGATGTAGTTGCCGCGGCCCTTCACCAGAGCCCACTCCACCTCCCCCACCAGCTGCTCCACGAGGGGCACGTCCTTGCCGGCGAGCTGCTCCTGGAGGTTGATGGTGTTGGTGGAGACCACGGTGCGTTCACCGTTCTCCTGCGCCCACCGGACGGCGGGCCGGGGGTACGCCAGGGACTTGCCCGCGCCCGCCCCGGCCTCCACGAGAGCGATCCCGCCCTCGTTGAAGCGACGGCTCACCGCCGCCAACATGTCGCGCTGGCCCGGTCGGTCCTCGTATCCCGGATAGCGATCCGACAACGCCCCACCCGGTGCCAGCACCGTGTCCAGGGCCTCGGGCTCCAGGAGGACCCGCTCCCGCGGCGCAGGCGGCTCGACGACCACGTACATGCGCTCGGCATCGTTGTCGACGATTGCCGTGCCCAGCCCCTGCTCGTACAGATGGCCGGCGACGCGCATGTCGGCGTCGGACGGTTCGAGCCCCCCGCTGGGATGATTGTGGATCATGACGCCGCCCTGGGGAGCGTCCTTCGCGGCCACCAGGACCGCGGCGAAGTTGCCTCGGGCAACGGCACGGGGGTCGTGGACCACGCGGTCGGCGTCCACGGTGGCCAGGAAGCAGACCTCGCGCCCCCCGGCCCGCTCGATCTCGGCCTGGATCCGCGCCC
>CALJKZ010000046.1 GCA_937983085.1 uncultured Gemmatimonadales bacterium | reverse complement strand
GAAGCTCGCAGCCCTCCCTCCGCGCCAGGCCATCCCCCGGTACGAACCCCTCGACGACGTCGCCCACGCCGTGGATTTCTTCCTCGATCCCAAGAGCGACTTCATCACCGGGCAGGTCCTCTTCCTCGGAGGCGTGTAAGGGTGCATCTGGACTTCCTCCGGGACGTCTTCCAGGAGATGGGCCCCGCCGACGCCCTGGTGTGGGAGGGCCGCACGTACTCCTACGCGTGGATGCTCGACGCGCTGGAGGCCGCCTCCGCGCAGCTCGACGATTCCGGCCTCGAGACGGGTTCGGTGGTGGGTCTCGAAGCCGACTTCTCGCCTCGGGCCATCGCCACCATGCTCGCCCTCATCGAGCGTGGCTGCGTCGTGGTGCCTCTCACCGAGTCGGTGGAAGACCAGAAGCCCGAGTTCCGGGAGATCGCGGAGGTGGAGTGGATCCTGGAGATCGACGCCTCCGACGGGGTCGGAGTACGGTCCACGGGGCGCAGGGCAGGGCACGAGCTCATGGAAGAGCTCCGGCGAAGAGGTCACCCCGGACTCGTCCTTTTTTCCTCCGGGTCGACGGGGAAGAGCAAGGCGGCCGTCCACGACTTCCTGCCCATGCTGGAGAAGTTCAAGGTGCGCCGACACACGCTGCGCACCATCACGTTCCTCCTCTTCGATCACATCGGCGGGGTGAACACCCTGCTGTACAACCTCTCCAACGGTGGGTGCATCGTCACCGTGCCGGATCGTCGCCCCGAGACGGTGTGTGAGGCCATCGAGCGACACCGGGTCCAGCTTCTCCCCACGTCGCCGACGTTCCTCAATCTGCTGCTGGTGAGCCACGCCCACCGGCAGTACGACCTCTCCAGCCTGGAGATCATCACGTACGGCACCGAGCCCATGCCGGCGACGACGCTGCAACGCATTCACGAACTCATGCCCGACGTACGGCTCCTCCAGACCTACGGGCTCTCCGAAGTCGGGATTCTACGGTCCAAGTCCAGGTCCTCGGACTCCCTGTGGGTGAAGATCGGCGGGGAGGGCTTCGAGACCCGGATCGTGGACGGGCTCCTCGAGATCAAGGCCGAGTCGGCCATGCTCGGCTACCTCAACGCGCCGAGCCCGTTCACCGACGACGGGTGGTTCAAGACGGGCGACGTGGTGGAGGTGGACGGAGAGTACCTCCGCATCCTCGGCCGTGACTCCGACATCATCAACGTCGGCGGCGAGAAGGTCTATCCGGCCGAGATAGAGGGCGTCCTCGAGGCCATCCCGGGCGTCGAGCAGGCCGTGGTCACGGGTGAGCCGCATCCGCTCACGGGCCAGATCGTGAAGGCCAGGGTCAAGCTGAGTACCGAGGAGGACCTGTCGGCCTTCCGACGCCGGATGCGGAGTCTCTGCAAGGGAAAGCTGGCCCGACACAAGATTCCCCAGAAGGTGGAGCTCGTGTCACGGTCCATGCAGGGAAGCCGGTTCAAGAAGATGCGAAAGGAGCACGGCGCGTGACGGCGGGGGGGGAGGACGGGGGTCGCGAGACCCGGGGGGCGCTGCCGACGCGAAAACCCACCCCCGTTCTCTATGACTTAACATAATATATATTATACGAAGTCACATCATCAGCACCCGGCCGTCCGCGTCGCCGCCCGTTCTGTTGCTGTTCGGAAGCTGCCGTCTCTAAGATCACCGCTACACCCGGGCACACTCCCCGCACTGGAGGCCCAGTCTCATGGCGCATGTTCGGTCGGTCAGGATCACCCGCCTGACCCAGGCGTTCCTCTTGAGCGCTTTGTTCCTCCCTCTGCACGTGCTCGCCCAGAGTCCGGACGCAGACGCCGAAGCCATCAAGGCCGAGATCGCGCGTCTCGACTCGATCTGGCTCAATGCGTACGTCACGAACGACGTTTCTGCAGTCCGGCGGATCCTCGCCGACGATTTCGTGGGCCAGATCGTCGGGACGATCCAGGACAAGGACGGCGTGTTGGCCGGCGTAGGCTCATCGCAAGGCCTGCTCGGGATGCCGCTCGACCACAGAGTGATCAATCTGTACGGCGACGTCGCCGTGGTTCACGCCCGACGGCGACGCGTCGAACTCGTGGACGGAGTGCGCCAGGAGTCGCCATTCGCCTACACCGACGTGTATCGCTACCGCGACGGCCAGTGGCTCGGCATCACGGGCCAGTCGGCAACGATCGACCCCTGACACGATGAGCGAGCTCCTGCAGCGACTGAAGGAGCGAAAGCTGGTCCGTTGGGCTTTGGCCTACGTGGCCGGCGCCTGGGTCGTTATTGAGGCAACGGGCGCTCTCGGCGACATGTTCGCCGTACCCGTCGCCCTTCAGCGCGGCGTGGTCGTCGCCCTGGGGTTCGGCTTGATCCTTACGCTGGTCCTCGCGTGGTATCACGGCGAACAGGGCCGCCAACGGGTCTCGGGCACGGAGCTCCTCATCATCGCGGCGATCCTGGCGTCGGCCGGAGCGACGCTCGCTCTGCTCCGACCGAGAGATCAGGCCCTCGACGCGCCGGTTATGCCGACACCCGCTTCCGTGGCCGAGCCCGAACCCGATCCGCGGTCCATCGCGGTGCTCCCGTTCATGGACCTGAGCCCCGAACGCGACCAGGGGTACTTCGCCCTCGGCGTGGCCGAGGAGCTGCGGGGTGTCCTCGCCCGCATCGAAGGGCTTCGCGTCGCATCGAGTACGTCGTCCCTGTCCATCGAGGACGCACGTCTCGATCCCCGCGGCATCGGGGTGCGATTGGGCGTAGCTCGACTCGTCGAAGGGAGTGTGCGCAAGGCCGGCGATCAGCTGCGCGTGGAAGCGGGCGTCGTCAACGTCGCCGATGGGTTCCAACTGTGGTCCGGCCGCTTCGATGCCGAGGCAGCCGACATCTTCGCCGTGCAGGACTCCATCGCCCAGGCGGTGGCGCGCGCCCTCCAAGTGGAGCTCGACAGCGGGGCGACGATGCTCGCTCCTCGAGGACAGACAACGGACCACGTCGCCCAGGATCTGTATCTGCAGGGCCGCTTCGCCTGGAATCGTCGGACCCGCGAAGGGCTGGAGCGCGCCGTCGATCTGTTTCAGCAGGCGGTCGACCGGGACTCGACGTACGCCCGTGCTCTGGTCGGGCTCGGTGACGCCTACGCCGTGCTGGGCTTCTACGACTACCGCGCCCCCGGTGAGGCGTTTCCGCTGGCCGAGCAGGCTGCACGTGACGCGCTCGCCATCGACTCGCTCCTGGCCGAACCGCACGCGACGCTCGGATATGCAGCGCTCTACTATCGCTGGGACTGGAACGCGGCCGAGGCGCACTTCCGCCGAGCGATCGACCTCGATCGCGGCTATCCCGTCGCTCATCAGTGGTACGCCAACTACCTGACGGCCATGGGGCGGTTCGAGGAAGCGAAGCGGGAGATGCGGTTCGCCTCGGAGCTCGACCCTCTTTCCCTCATCATCCCGGCTGCACTGGGGTTCGTCCAGCACTACGCCCAGGAGTACGACGACGCACTTTCCCAGCTTGCCGCCGTCCTCGCGCGGGACGAGAGCTTCGAGCTCGCATGGCTCTGGGCCGGCCAGGTGCACGAGGCCAAGGGTGAATACGAGGAAGCGGAGCGGCTCATACGCCGTGCAGTGGCTCTTTCAGGCGGTAGTCAGATCACGAGAGCCAGTCTCGCCAGGACGCTGGCGCTGTCCGGGCAGCTGGAGGAGGCGCAGAACCTACTCACCGCGCTCGAGGCCGAAGCGCGAACGGGTTACGCACCTTCCTACGAGGTTGCTCGGGTGTACGTCGGCTTCGGTGACATCACCGGCGCCATACGATGGCTCGAGCGCGCAGTCGAAGAGCGCTCGCATTCCATCGCGTTCCTCGCCGTGGATCCTCAGTTGGACCCCCTCCGCGAGGACGCACGTTTCCAAGCCCTCATCGACGAGGTGGGACTGACCGGCGTCGGACGCTGAGGGCCGTCCGCCACGGGCCCCCCTTCCCCACAGGAGCGTCAGCCGCCCGACCGATCCCGCTCGTACGCCTCGATCCAGACGGCCGGGCACGGTTCGGTCACGCAGCGGATGCCCGTATCCCGGGTCACGGTCAGGGACTCGCCCTGGATCACACCCGACATCGTCAGGGCGTATTCAGTGGCCTCGAAGGTGAATTCGACTTCCTCGCCGCTTCGGCTCCACTCGCACTCGATCTCGCGCGTGGTCTCCTGGGCCTCCGAGCCATTCCCCTGCCGGATCCTCTGCGTGTGAAGACACGATCCGTCGAGGTCGAGCTCCAAGCTCCCCGACAGTACCGTAACACCGAATCCCACCAGCGTCGGGAGTCCGTCGTCGTTGACCGCCGCCAGGCGATACTGGCGCGGCGAGTCGAACGTCGCCGAGAAGGAGCAGCCCCACAGGACGGCGGCCTGAATGGCCACGGTGAGGGCCTTGAAGTGCCTACGCAGGACCCGTCCCCGGTCCCCACGAAGACGACGGTTCATGGTCAGCCGTTCTGGCCGCTCCTCAGCTCTTCGATGCGCATCTCGTACCGCCCTCGCTCGGGAGCATTTTCCTCGAGCTGAGCCAGGACCTCTTCGTACAGCGCGATGGCGCCGTCCGCGTTGTCCAGATGCTCGGCGCGGATACGCGCGGCGGCCGCCAGTGCGTCGCGCACCTGAAAGTCCAGCTCGGAGCGGTCCGCGATGCCCAGGTAGGTCTCTTCGGCCTCGGCCCAGCGCTCTTCCTGTTCGTACGCGGCGGCGAGGAGCCCCGCGCCCTGCAGTTCGATGGCGGCGCGCGGCGACGATCCAAGGGGCTCGAGCACGGCCATGGCCTGCTGCGGCTCTCCGCTCTCCAGATACAGCTCGCCAAGGAGCAGACGGGCCTCGGCCTCATAGGGCGTCCCGCCGAAACGGTCGAGGAAGGTCGCGAGATCGACCTTCGCACCCTCCACGTCACTCATGCCCACCGACTGATAGATGGTCTCGAGCTGTTCGGTGGCCTGCTCGGTGAGCTGCGCACGGTAGTTCGAGTAGTAGAGGCCACCTGCGACGAGGATGCTCGCGACGACGCCCACCACCGTGAGGACCTGCTGATTCCCCTTCGCCCAGTTGCTGAAGTCGAGAATCGATGCGATGAAGGCGTCTTCGCCGTCGTCGGTCGACTGCTTCCGGGTTCTGCGGGACCGGGGGTGTTTCTGCGCCATGGAGCCGTCTGCGTTGGGGTGCGACGGGCCGCGTTAGCCCATCGTAAAAAGCGCTAAAAGCTAGACGTGACGGGGGTTTCGGTCAACGAGTCGGGGGCCCGAGCCACGTCACGGTTCCATCTCGTACCCGGCGAGAACCCACAGGTCCCCGGGCCGGCGAAGGGTCAATCTGTGATCCTCGGTGGACGCCAGGATCCCGTCGTAGATCCAGTCGTTCAGGAGGGTCGTCACCGTGGCCCGGTGGGCGCCGGCGAGGTCGGCGAGGACCTGGTGGGTCATCCGCTCCGTCAGCTCTATGCTCCGTCCCTCCGGCTCTCCCGACCGGACGCCCAGGTCGAGCAGGACCTCGGCCAGGCGCTGGGCCACGTTCGGGCCGTTGGAACCGCCCGCCGCATGGCGGAGCCGATACAACTCCTGCTCCTGGCCCTTCAGATACGCGTCGAGGCTCAGCTTCGCGGTCTTCAGTCCCGACATGACCGCCTTTGGGGGGAGCGGCTGAACCTGACAGCGAGAACCGGCGACAGCACCGTACCTGTGGTGGCCGCCCGTGAACGCCTCGTCGCCGAACACTTCCCACGGCATGGCCACCGCCACCGTCCGCTCCCGGGATCCCCGCTCCATCCCCGGCAGCACCAACCTCACGTATCCCCGGCGCACCAGATAGACGCAGTCCGCGGGATCCCCGGCGCCGTACACCGCCCTTCCCTTCACGACGGTCGTGGGCTCCGCCTCCTTGACGAGCCGGAAGAGCTTTCGGTCGCGGGGCGGGTGGAGTCGGAACGGCATGGAGTCAGCTTCTCCGAAGGGCCGCGTCCGCCAGGGACGGATGGAGGGCCAGCCCCACGGCGACCAACGCCACCGGCATGGACCATAGCGTGGCCGCCTCGGCGCCGATGACGTCGGCGGCGGCTCCGGTGCCCAGCACGAAGAGGGAGCCTGTTGCCCAGGCGAGGCCCATGACGATTCCCGAACTCACCGCCGTGCCGGTGGGGATCATCTCCTGGGCCATGACCACTACGGGGGGTAGTGTCGCCATCCCCATGAACCCCGCGAGTCCCACCGCCGTGAGACCCCAGACGCCCTCCGGGCCCACCCACAGGGCCAACAGATGGGCCGGCAGCGTCCAGAAGCACAGAAACGCCAACAGCTTGCGCCGGTCCACCCGGTCGGCGAGAACGCCTCCGGTGACCGTTCCGAACGCCTGTGCGCTCAGGTAGACCGTGAGGGCCAGCGCACCCAGAGCTTCCGACCCGCCGCGCTCGGCGACAATGATGGGCTCCATGGTGAGGAAGGCGCGCTGAATGAAGGCCATGATGGCGCTCACTCCGAAGATGAGACCCAGCGGACCCCGAAGTCGCCGAAGCACCTCACCAGGCGAAGCCGGAGGAGGCCGATCCCGTTCCCGGACCTCCCGACGCCCACTGGGGAGGGCAAGATAGACGAACGGAGCCAGAAGCACGACGGGGATCATCGCGATCCACAAGCCTTCCATGCCCCGAGACTGCACGAGTCCCACCGCGATGACGGGTCCCAGAGCGAACCCCACCGACCCCCCGAAGGAAAAGATGGAGTATCGGGCACCTCCACCCTTCCCTGCCGAGACCCGCACCGCATACGACGCCCCCGGCGGATGGAAGGCGGCGCTTCCGACGCCCCCGATGATCAGGAGGAGGACGAGCGTCCAGAAACCCGGCGCCAGGCCGATGGCCGCCACGCCCACGCCCGCCACCACGGGTCCCGCGACCGCGAAGGGTCGGCGGCCGTACCGGTCCGCCAGATAGCCGAAGAGGGGCTGGGGAAGCGCCGAGGCCACGGAGAACGCGACGGAAAGCGTCGCCGCCAGGGTGATGGAAAGCCCCAGATCGCCCATGATCCGGGGCAGGAGCGGGGGCACGAAGGAGGCGTAGGTATCGTTGACGGCGTGGGCGGCCGCCACGACAAGGGCCAACCGCATGGCGGAGCGCTCATCGACCCTGGTCTCGGCCGGCTGTGCGGCAACCTGCACGGGGCACTCCGGTTGCGAATCGGACGGTCGGGGAGGCGA
>CALJKZ010000045.1 GCA_937983085.1 uncultured Gemmatimonadales bacterium | reverse complement strand
ATCTGTGCGGCTGGCCAGGTCCTCCTCGCGCGCGCGGCCCGCTCCGCCTCGGTGCGGCCGCCGAGCTCGTCGCGGATGCGCACGTGCTCGGTTTCGGCGAGCGACCCTTCCGCGTCGGCGCTCTCCAGGTCGAGTTGCCGTTGGGCCCTGGCAGCCTCTTCCTCCATCGATGCGGACCGGGTCGCCGGGTCGGTCGCGGACAGGTCGACCCGGCGGACGGGATTCGTGGAAACACTGGCCAAGACCTCTTGCCGCCACCTGCCGTCCTCGCTCTGGAAGGCGGTGCGCAGCGCATCGTGATGATCGAGGAGGGCCTCCACCGCAATGCGAAGAGCTTCCAAATTCAAAGGCTCCGAGCATCGGAGCATCACCGCCATGTTGGCGTGGTGAGGATCGGGCCGGTCCTGCTCGAAGAACCAGTGTTGGATGGGATGGAGCGGGACGGCGCCGGTCACGGTTTCCTGTTCGATCTCGACGGCCTCTCCCGCGCCCGACGCTTCAGGCAGACTACCGATGGTCGGTCCCACGAACACGTCGTGCGCGGAGATCTTCAAGCCCTGCTTGTTCGCAAGCGCCACGACCTGAATGCTGAGGATCGAGTCCCCACCCAGCTCGAAGAAGTTGTCCTCGCGGCTCACCTCGTCGACACCCAGCACTCGTTGCCAGATCTGTGCGAGTGCTTCCTCGACTGCGGTGGCGGGTGCGTCGCCGCGCGACTGTGGTTGCTCCAGCTTCGCCGGATCGACGGGTGGAAGGGCGTCGCGATCGAGCTTTCCGTTGGGGGTCCGCGGCAGACCCTCCAGGTGCAGGAAGGCAGAAGGCACCATGTAGGAGGGAACTCGGCTCGCAAGGTAGTCCCTCAGGTCGGAGGACGACGGCCCCGGTGCCGATCTCGGGACCACGTAGGCCACCAGGCGCTTGGCGGTCGGGGAGCTTTCGCTCTCCTCGTCTCCACGGTCCCATTCGGACGCGGAGCGAGCCGCGACAGCGACCTCGGCGAGGTCCGGATGAGTGCCGAGGATGACCTCGATCTCCTCCAGCTCGACGCGGAAACCGCGGATCTTGACCTGATTGTCCACGCGGCCAAGGAACTCCAGATCTCCTCCCGGCAGCCAGCGAGCCAGATCACCGGACTTGTAGAGACGTGCATCCGGGTCGTCCCGGAAGGGGCTCGCCACGAACCGCTCCTCGGTGAGGTCCGGCCGGTTCCAATAGCCACGAGCCAGAATCGCTCCACCGAAGTGCACCTCGCCAGGCACACCGACGGGCAGAGGCTGGAGTTCCTCGTCGAGAACGTACATCTCACAGTTGGCGATGGGACGCCCCAGAGGCGCCGTGTCGATCGTCTGCTCCAGGCAGTCGTACGCACTACTCCAGATCGTCGTCTCGGTGGCTCCGTACTCGCTGAACAGACCCGTCCCCGGAAGGGCCTCCTTGTGGCGGCGGACCATGGTCAGAGGACAAGCCTCGCCTGCGACCACGACGGCCTCGAGACCCCGCAACCGGTCGACCTCCCCGTGCGTGATGATCATGTCATAGAACGAGGGCAGCGTCAGCGTGTGCGTGACCCCGCCTTCCTCGATCACCCGACACAGCTCACCCACGTCTCGCTGAGAGTCCTCAGCGATCAGACAGAGGGTTCCCCCCCCTGTCAGCGTCCAGAAGAGCCCCACGATGGAGCTGTCGAAGGCGAAGGGCGATAGGAGGAGAAACCGCCCCTCGCCTGGCCCATAGTACTCTACTCTCGCTTCGTTGGAGATGACGAAGGTCCGATGGGTCACCACAACGCCTTTGGGCTGCCCTGTGGACCCCGACGTGTAGATCACGTACGCCACGTCGTCGGGAGTCGCCACCCGATCCGGCGCCTGCTCGGAACTCGCCTCCAGGTCCTGGGCCAGATTCGCGTCCATTCGCACGACGCGAGCGGGCGTCTCGGGGAGGAGATCCTCGACACCGTCGGTGGCGATCACCACCGGGGCCTGGGTCTGCTCCATGATGAAAGCGAGCCGCTCCGGCGGGTAGGTGGGGCTCAGGGGCACGTAGCCGCCCCCGGCCTTCAGAACGGCGAGGACGGCCTCCACCATCTCGAACGACCGCTCGGCCAGGATGGCGACCAGCGTGCCAGGGCCGACTCCCAAGCTTCGAAGGTGGTGGGTGAGGCGGTTCGCCCGTCGATCCAGGTCCCCGTACGTGAGCACCGAGCCGGCCATCTCGACCGCCGGGGCCTCCGGCCGCTCTCGCGCCTGCCGTTCGATGAAATCGTGGATCAGGGAGTCCGTAGGGTAAGCGCGCTGGGTGTCGTTGGGGTCTTCCACCAAACTGCGCCGCCCTTCTTCGTCGAGTAGCGGCAGTTCCGACACGTACGCGTCAGGATTCGACACGGCCGCGGCGAGCACCGCCTCGAACGCTCGGGACATGCCGTCGACGTATGCGTCGTCGATCCGATCCGCGTCGAAAACCCAATCGAGAAAGAGACCGTCGGCCGATCGCCAGCACGCCAGCCGAAGGCGATGGTCTCCGCGTCCGACCTGCTGCCCGGACACACGGAAGGTCACGCCGTCGGACCCCACCACCTCTGGAGCCACGCCGTATTCGAAGCCCAAACCCGACCCCGCCAGCGCGGATCCCGCCGGCCGGCCCGACAGCAGCCCCGGATTGAAGACGTGCTCCCATTCCCGCCCGGCTGCCACGGCCTCCGCGACGCGCCCCGCGAGCGCCTCGAAGGAAGAGGACGGGTCGAGAACTCCATGCACCGGCAGGTCGAGGGAATGGGGGCCGATGGCTCCCGAGAGATCGTCGAGCCCCCTCCCGTCCGAGCGCACATCAACCACCACCGGCATCCTCCCCGTATAGCGCCACAGGACGACGTAGAGTGCCGTAAGGAGCACGACTTCCTCTGAAATGGCCGAAGCGGCCGCCAGCTCCGATGCGGAAGCCGCCGTATGAGCGTCCACCTTTCGGCGCACACGTTCCTGTGAAGCTCCGGACCCGTCGGAATCCCCCTTCCGCTCGAACGGTAACCGGTCGGCTGGCGAGTCGGGCAAGGACACGGTCCGCCAGAACGCTCGGCCGGGCTCGCCCTCCTCACTCTCGCTCAGCTCAGCCTGCCACTCGGCGAAATCGCCGTACTGGAGTACGCTGTCCTCGGAGGGGCCAATACCTGTCTGGTAGGCCGCCGCCAACTCCTCTACCAGGTGGTGGAGCGCGATGGCGTCGAGGTGAAGGCCCGAACCCTCGAAGTGCAGGCGGGAAGCATCGGCGGCGGACGTGGTACCCACCCGCAGCGGGACCGACCTGTCGGGCGTGGATGGGGCGGCTGGCACACCCACTTCGACCAGGATGTGCCCTTCCGGGTGGACGACCTGCTTCCATCGACCCGGCGCATCATCGGCTCTCAGTTCGGTGCGCAGGATCTCATGACCCGCCACGACACGGCTGAGGGCCTCCTCCAGGCGCGTCCGATCCACAGGTCCTCGCACGTCGACCGTGACCCGTACGCCGTGACGAGCCGGATCATGACCAGCCTCGGCGACCCGTACCTGGCCACGAGACGCCGGGAACTCGACCATCGGTCCAGAGTCCTCAGCCAACGTCGCGCCTCAGGTCGAAGATGCTGCTGTACGCGATCCCGATAGGATGGGTGTCCCCCAGAGACCAAACCGTGTCTTCGAAGAGGTCGACCCAGTCGTCTTCCGTCGGAACCTGCTGCCCCATCGCGGCGTGCGTCACCTCGAAACCGAGGGTGAAGATCGGCATGTCCTCCTGAGGCGGGAGCCCCGAGTGGTAGGTGTCACAAAGCAGGAAACGACCGGCCTTCGGGAACGCTCTCGCCACCCCGTTCAAGGAGTCCACGCAGCGCTGGCGGGGCCAGAGGTCGTGGGCCATGAAGAAGGAGAACACCACGTCGACGTCACCGAACGAATCGTGAGCGTCCAACGCGCTCACGTCGCCGCGCAGCACCGTGATCCGGTCGTCGAGGCCCAGCTTCCGGACGCGTGCTCGCGCATGAGCTACTGCTCCCTCGTCGTACTCGACTCCGACCCCACGGAACTCCGGACGGGCGCGGGCAAGCTGAATCAGGCGCTCTGCGCTCCCACAGCCGAGGTCCGCTGCGCTGTCGAAGTCCTCCATGTGGAGCACCCGGTGGAAGTCCCCGTCGACGAACCGCGCGCCGTAGTCCTTCCCCGCTACGGCGATGCGCTCTCCGTCGCGCTCGATGAAGTCTCCGACCCGGTTCGTCAGGGTCGTCACGGATGCGAGGTCGGACAACATCCCCCCATATCCTCGGATGAGCCACAAGAAGTAGCCTTTGTTCACCAGCGCGTCATTGAACGCCGGACCAGGTTCCACGCGTCCCTTCTCCCGATCCAGATCGACGACGCCGAAACAGCCAATGGCATGCAGGAGCGCCTCGAACGTCATGTCGTGAAGCTCGTTCAGCGCGCAGAAGTCCTCGATGGAGATCGCGCCGGCGACCGCGAGCGCCTCGAAGAAGTTCAACTCGTCCAAGGCGGCAAGCGCGGACGCTGCAATGGCACCATTGAACATGGTAGCGGCTGATTTCATATCGCTGCTCGTCACTCTTTGAGGACCTTGGATAGGCGGTCCGTGAAGACCTCGACGGTCGGTCTAGGCGCCACCGTGATCCGGATGGAATTCCCGGTGAGTGGGCCTTCGAATCGCCGAACTGCTATGCCAGCCGCGTGCAGTCCTGCCTGAATGATCGAAGCAGGAACTTCGGCGTGGGTGGCGAAAACATAATTCGCAGCGGGAGGATGGACCTCGAAGCCGAGGTCCTCCAGGCCCGACACGAGGAGCGCGCGGCACGCCCGCGTCTCGGCGACGAGCTCCCGGAACTCATCGATCCGCCTGAGGGCCGCCCTCGCCAACGCCTCCCCCATCATGTTGACGTTGAAGACGTCCTTCGCATCCATGAGCGCAGTCACCACCTCCCGACTGGCGATGCAGTAACCCACGCGGGCACCGGCGAGTGCGTAGAACTTCGAGAAGCTCCGGACCAGAATCACGTTCTCGGCCCAGGGAGTGGGAAGCTCTTCTTCCCCGAACTCCCCGTAGGCGTTGTCCCAGACGAGGAAGGACCCCTTCGGCTCGGCTAGGGATCGCAAGTCCGACGGCTCGGCGGCACGGCCCGTGATGGCATTCGGGGAATCGACGAACGAAAGGGCGTCCGGCCCCGGCCCGTCGATACGTCCGGTCTCGAACGTATTGCCACCGAGCGTCCCCACACGAAAGCCGAACCTGGCCGCCAGCAGATAGTAGACCTTGAAGCAGGTGTCGAGGAGATGGACTTCGTCATAGGAGCTGCGGAAGAAGCCGAAGAGGTCGGACAGGACCTCGTCCGAGCCATTGCCAAC
>CALJKZ010000044.1 GCA_937983085.1 uncultured Gemmatimonadales bacterium | reverse complement strand
CCGTCCGTCGCCACGCCCGACGGCCGTACGGGTCCGGACGCCACGTCCCGGGTTGCGGAGCGGGGATGGGTCGTCGGTGGCGGGTACGGGAAGCTGAAGCCCACCACCTTCCGGATCGGCCACATGGGCGACCACACCGAAGACGAGCTCGAGGACCTGCTCGACGTCCTCACCGAGGTGCTGACGTGAGTACCGAGCGCTTCAAGGTGCTGGTCACCGACAAGGTCTCGGAGTCGGGCCTCGCCCCGCTCCTGGGCGACGACCGTTTCGAGATCGTGAAGATCGACGACTCGTCGGACCCCGCCTTCCTCGAGGCACTGGCCGACGCCCACGGGCTCATCGTTCGCAGCGCCACCAAGGTTCGGGACGAGCTGCTGTCGGACGCGCCTCTCCTGCGCGTCATCGGGCGGGCGGGGGTGGGCGTCGACAACATCGATCTCGCGGCAGCCACCCGGAACGGGGTCGCGGTGATGAACGCGCCGGCGGGCAACACCGTGTCGGCGGCGGAGCTCACGCTGGCCCTGATCCTCGCCATGGCCCGCCGGGTCGCGGCGGCGGATGCGTCCATGCGCGCCGGGGAATGGGCGCGCTCCCGGTTCAAGGGCGCCGAGCTCCGGGGGAGGACGCTTGGGCTCGTCGGCGCGGGTCGCATCGGAGGGGAGGTCGCCCGACGCTGCCGTGCCTTCGGAATGAACGTCGTGGCCTTCGATCCCTATCTCAGCGCCGAGCGGGCCGACGATCTCAATATCGAGCGGGCGGAGCGGCTCGAAGACGTCCTCGAGCGCGCCGATGTTCTGTCCCTCCACGTGCCCCTCACCGACGACACCCGGGGCATGATCGATTCCGAGGCTCTGGCGCGGATGAAGAAGGGTGCGTTTCTGGTGAACGTGGCCCGGGGAGGCGTCGTCGTGGAGAACGATCTCGCCAGCGCCCTGGAGTCGGGCCACCTGGCGGGAGCGGCTCTCGACGTCTTCGAGAACGAGCCGCTGGAGGAGGGCTCGCGACTCAGGGATGCGCCCAACCTCGTCCTCACGCCCCACCTGGGAGCCTCCACCTCCGAGGCCCAGGAGCTGGTCGCCACGGAGATCGCTGAAGGCGTGCGGGCCGCGCTGGCGGAGGGCGATCTCTCCAAGGCCCTCAATGCCCCGGCCATCAGCGGTGCGTCCATGCGGGCACTGACGCCCCTCTTCTCCCTGGGCGAGGCACTCGGTCACCTGGCGTGCGCCCTCGCCCCGGGTGCCGTGCGCGACATCGAGGTGCGGTACGCCGGCGACGCCGACGAGGCCCTCGAACCGCTCATGGCGTACGTCCTCGTGGGGCTCCTCAGGAACGTGTTGGGCTCGGACCAGGTGAACTTCGTGAGCGCCGGGCACCTGGCGGCGCAGCGGGACATCGGCGTGGCCCGGACCCGTCTCTCGGCCCACGCCGACTACACCGAGTACGTGGAGCTGGTGGTGATGGCCGAGCGTGGAGAACTGCGCTTGGCGGGGGCGCTCCTCGGGGATGCCCACCCGCGCATCGTTCGTATTGCGGACTACCACGTGGACGTGGTTCCGGAGGGTTCGCTCATCGTGCTGAAGAACGACGACGTGCCCGGCGTTATCGGTCGCGTGGGCACCCTTCTGGGCGAGCACGGCATCAACATCGCCGGCTACCACCAGGCCCGCCTGTCCAAGGGTGGTGAGGCGTTGGCCGCCATCGCCGTCGACGGATCGCTGGAAGCCGAGGTCCGCGACGCCCTTCTCGGGCTGCCCGAGGTATCGAGGGCGGTGGTGGTCAGGCTAGGATAGGGCGGGCGCGCCGAGGTGGCGCCCGTAGTGAGTTCACTCCCGGTGAGGTGCGAAGCGGAATGCTCAGCGATCTGCAGACCCAGAAGCTGACGCGATATTTCCAGGTCTACGACATCGACGACGACGGCCGCATCGACTCGGCCGACTTCGATCGAATCGTCCACAACGTCATGATCCTCCACTGGGCCGACGAGGGGACGGCGCTCACCGATGCGCTCCGGGCGGCATATGCCCGATTCTGGGACGGCCTCCGGAAGGCGGCCGACGGTGACGGCGACGGCGAGGTCAGCCTCGACGAGTGGTTGGCCTACTGGCAGTTGACCCTCGAAGACGACCGGCGGTACGAAGAAGAGGTCCACCACCTCACCGACCGTCTCTTCCGGGTCTTCGACCTCGACGAGGACGACACCATCGGGGCTGCGGAGTTCATGGACTTCTTCGGGGTCTTCGGACTTCCCGTGGATCTGGCGGAGTCGGTCTTCGTCGAGCTGGATGCGAATGGCGACGGGGTCATCTCCCGTGAGGAGCTCCTGGCCGTGGCCCGCGAGTTCTACCGCAGCGACGATCCCGAAGCACCCGGCAACCTCCTGTTCGGGCCGGTCGGCATATGACGGTGGCCGAGGGTACCGGCCGATGAGACTCACCTTCTGGGGCGCCGCCCAGACGGTGACGGGTTCGCTTCACATGCTGGAGGTCGAGGGCGGTCGCATCATCATGGACTGCGGCCTCTTCCAGGGTCGGAGATCCGAGGCCCGGCGCTTCAACCACGAGTTCCCGGCCGATGCGTCGTCCATCGACGTGGTGCTCCTTTCCCACGCTCACATCGACCATTCGGGGCTGCTTCCCAAGCTGTACAAGGAGGGGTTCCGCGGTCGGGTGTTCGCGACCCCGGCCACGCGTGACCTCTGCTCGTCCATGCTCGCCGACAGCGCCTACATCCAGGAGAAGGACGCCGCGTGGGTGAACCGCCGCGAGCGGCGCCAGGGCGCGGATCGCATCGAACCTCTCTACGACGCAGAAGACGCGGCGGGCGTGCTGGAGCTCTTCGAGGACGTCGGGTACGGCGAGGACTTCGACGCACTGCCGGGGGTTCGGGTCCAGTACCGCGACGCCGGTCACATTCTGGGCTCGGCGTCCATGATGCTCACCATCCAGGAGAACGGCCGCACCGTGAAGCTCGGCTTCACCGGTGACGTCGGCCGGCCCGAGCGCCCGATCCTGCGGGACCCCCAGCCCATGGAGGACTGCGACTACCTCATCTGCGAGTCGACGTACGGGGGCCGGGTCCACGAGCCCCCGGATCAGTCGAAGCAGAGGCTCGCCCACGTCGTGGGATCCACGGCCAGGAGAGGGGGGAAAGTCATCATCCCGGCCTTCGCCGTCGGGCGGACTCAGGAGATCGTCTACCGTCTCGATCAGCTCACCACCGAGGGGCGCCTGCCGCCCATCCCGGTCTACGTCGACAGCCCGCTGGCCGTGAACGTCACCGACGTTTTCCGTCGCCATCCGGAGTGCTACGACGCCGAGTTGCTCCGGTACATGGAAGAGAACGGCGAGCCGTTCGGTTTCGACCGGCTCACGTACATCCGCGACGTGGAGGAGTCGAAGAAGCTGAACTCGTCACGGCTCCCCATGGTCATCATCTCGGCGTCGGGCATGGCGGAGGCCGGCCGGATCCTCCACCACCTCCGCAACAACGTGGAGGATCCGCGGAACACGGTGATGATCGTCGGCTACTGCGCCCCGCACACCCTGGGTCGCCGCATCGTCGAACGCCGCCGTGAGATCAAGATCTTCGGCGAGCCCCATCGACTCCGTGCCGAGGTGGAGGTGATGAACTCCTACTCGGCCCACGCCGACGAGCCCGAGTTGGTGGATTTCGTCTCCCACCTCGATCCCCAGCGCCTCAAGCGGATCTTCCTGGTGCACGGAGACCCGCCGCGGCAGTTGGCGTTGTACGAAGCGTTGGCCGAGCGCGGCTACGCCAACGCGCATGGTCCGGCCAGGGGCGAGGTCTTCGACCTCTAGCGTCCCCGCGTCCCCCGACGTCCTGGGTCCTCGCAGCGCGCGGGCGGCCGGTGGGCGTGTCGCTGCGCCGGTCAGGTCCCGGCCTCAGGGGCGTTCGCCTGCACGCCTTTCGAACTCCTCCCGGGTCAGCACCAGGTCCGCCTCGGTCCACCACGCCTCCAGCTCCACCCCGAGCCCGTCCGCCATCCGGTTCACGTAGTTGTAGTACGACGTCACGTGGGCGATGTCGTGGATGGCGGCATCGTCGAAGCCGTGGTCCCGGAGCGCGTCCACGTCGGCGGCGACGATCGAGTGGGGCGTCCGGGTCAGCTTCATGGCGTAGTCGAGCATGGCGGCATCGGCGGGAGTCACCCGGGCGCTCCCCGAGGAACCCGCCTCACCTTTTGCAAGTCCGAGAACGACCTCCTCGGCGCATCCCAACCGACGGAGTCCCGCTCCGTGGTGGTTGATTCAATAGAAGCAGTCGTTCGCCGCTGAAACCGCCAGGGCGATCATCTCCCGCTGGACTTCGGTGAGTGGCGAGGGACCACGCATGGCATGCTCGTATAGCGCCAGGTGGTGTCGCATGGCGGGGGGATTCACCGAGTGGATCCACACGATGGCGTCCACGAATCCATGGTCCCCGGCCAGGTGCTCGTGGAGGCGCTGGTAGGCAGGCGGAAGGTCGGAGGCGGCGCGGTATCGGATGTAGGCCATGGCGCCCAACCTGCGCCCTCCAGCGAAGGGGCGCCAACCGGGCTCGGCCATGTCCTCGCGGGAACCGCGCCGCCCACCCGGCGGGTTCTTGGTTCGATGGGCGCCCGTAATGACCGGGTCGCCATCGCGTAGGAAAGCGTGAAAGGGCGGGGCTTCGCGCAGGGGCGCGAGGGCCGCCGCCGGCCCCCGACGGTGGGGATGACGAAGAGGACGTGAGGAGACGTCGGGAGGCCGGCCCCCTGAGGGGGGACCTCTCCCGGGAGGTCGTTCGGTGCACCCATCGGTGCGCCAGACTGCCTGGTTTTGTCGATCCATGAAAGCCCGTGGCTTCGGGATCTGGTCGGGTCGAATCGATTGGATACGGAGCCGCCGTCGTCGGGGCCGAACGGGTCGTCGCGAAGGGTCGCGACGTCCGTGACAACCCAACACGGAGGCAGGCGAAATGGATCGAATTCGCTACAGACTCGGATGGATGGGGGCTCTCGTCCTGGCGCTCGCCGCGCCATGGGCCGTGAGTGCCCCGACGGGCGAGGTCATCGGCACCGTCACGTCGGGTGCGACGGGACAGCCCCTGCATGAAGTGCAGGTAGCCGTGGGCGGCACCAACCTCGGTGCCCTCACCAACGGGGCGGGCCGCTTCATCATCCTCAACGTCCCCGCCGGGACGCGGACGGTGACGGCGACCCTCATCGGGTACGGCGAGCGGTCGCAGGAGGTGACGGTGACGACGGGTGGCACCACCACCGTCGACTTCACCCTCTTCTCCCAGGCCGTGGAATTGGAAGGCGTGGTCATCACAGGGACCGCCATCGCCGCTCAACGCCGGGAGATCGGCAACAGCGTCTCCCTCATCACGTCGGAGGAGATCGAGGCCGCCGGAGTCGTCAACATCGACGACGTCCTTCGAGGCAAGGCGCCGGGCATGACGGTCCAGGGAACCACGGGCGTCGCGGGTGCGGGATCACAGATCCTCCTCCGGGGCCTCAGTTCCATCAACGGGCGAAACCGTCCGCTCATCTACGTCGACGGCGTTCGCATGAACGACCGGGGGGCGTACGAGAGCAGCGGGTCGACGGGAGGACAGGCCGCCACGGTCCTGAACTCCATCAACCCCCAGGACATCGACCGCATCGAGATCATCAAGGGTGCCGCGGCGGCCACCCTGTATGGCACCGAGGCCACGGCCGGAGTCATCCAGATCTTCACCAAGCAGGGCTCGCAGGGGGTCGCCCGGTGGACGTTCACCACCGAGCAGGGCCTCGCCCAGCCGCGAAAGGTCGGCCCCGACGAGGACCCGACGGGGTTGCACCTCAACGACTGCACCACCGGCGGACCTCTGCGGCCCGATCAGACCGAACCCGACCCGGGGTGCCCCGAGAGCGGGAGCTGGCTTCGCACCGCATACAACCAGGAGTACAGCCTGAACGTGCGCGGTGGGGGCGAGGAGCTCTCGTACTTCGGCTCGGCGAGCTGGGGCAAGCAGGAGGGCATCGCCAACGTGCCCGAGCCCTTCGACCCGCAGGCGGCGGAGAACCTCACGCTGCGGGGCAACTTCACCTTCACCCCCGCCAGCCGACTTCGGATCCGGGTGAACAACGCGTACACCCGGCGTGACATCTCGTGGATCCCCGACGGCGACAACGCCCGGGGCTTCACCGAGAACGTGACGAAGCTCGATCTGGGCGAGACGCCGGACAACAACGACGCGCTCATCTTCGAGTCGGACATCGACCAGGCCATCGATCATTTCACGACGAGCGCCAACCTCAACTTCCAGGCGACGGACAACTTCCAGCATCGCCTGAACATCGGCCTCGACTGGTCACAGTCGCGGACCATCCAGTTCGACCCGCTGGGCTTCTTCGACTTCCCCGACGGGTCGCGGACGGTGGACACGGAGAACACTCGGATGATCACGCTGGACTATGCCGGGAGTTTCTTCGCCGACCTCACCGACTCGTGGACGTCGACGTTCTCGTGGGGCGGACAGTTCAACGACCGCGAGGACACCGGCTTCCGCGTGGACTGCATCGGCTTCATCGCCCCGGGGACCCGGGTGTCGTCCGAGTGCCGTGATGCCAGCTTCGAGAGCGGCGCGTTCGGTCTGCAGGAAGACCGACGCGGCTTCCGCAACGGGGGTGGTTTCCTGGAGGAGCGCTTCGGGTGGAACAACCGCTTCTTCCTGAGCTTCGGCCTCCGCGCCGACGCCTTCAGCCAGATCAACCGGCGCCTGGAGCAGGACTTCGCCTTCCTCTACTACCCGAAGGTCCAGGCGACGTACAGCCTCTCGGACCACGCCTTCTGGCCGTCGTGGTGGGATACGTTCCGCCTTCGCGCGGCCTGGGGGGAGTCGGGCGATCCGCCGCCGCAGACGGCGAACCAGACCCTCTGGCAGATCGCCGGCGCCGACGAGCTTCCCGGCTCGGGCTTCATCATCCAAACGCTGGCGAACCCGGGCATCGTGGCCGAGCGCACCAGCGAGTTCGAAGGCGGCATCGACGCCTCGCTTCTCGGTGGCCGCGTGAACGCCCAGGCCACGGGTTTCTATCGGAAGACCACGGACGGGATCATCAACAATCCGCTTCTGCCCTCCGACGGCGTCGTGGAGAGCATCCCCTTCAACGAGGGACGGTGGACGGCCTGGGGCGTGGAGACGGGCGTCGATTTCGTCGCCCTCGAAACCGACGGACTCCGCGTCAACGTTCTGGCGCAGTATCAGTGGTTCGACAACCGCATCCACGACCTGGGCGCCCTTGGACAGGGTGATCCGGAGAGCGTGAACACCGGGTTCAACCAGCGGTTCACCGAGGGGAAGTCCTTCCCGCAGTTCTTCGGTGAGCCGGTCTCGAATCCCGACGAGTTCGCCCTTCCCCAGCGCGACACCACGCAGGTCCTCGGCCGCAGCATCCCGAACCAGGAGCTTTCGCTGGGCTTCACCGCGTACATCGGTGACCGCCTTTCCTTCGACGTGTTCGGCTCGGGGCAGTTCGGCCATCTCCTCCTCGACGAAGGTGCCGAGGAGGCCGCCAGCGACGGGGTCTGGCCCCAGTGTGTCGGCGTGGACGACAACTTGTTGGCCCACGTGAACGACGGCGAGCCGCTGACCTTCACCGCCGGCGAGATCGCGCGCTGCTCGAGGTTCAACTCGGTAGGCGGCGTGGCGCTGGACGATCAGAACGAGGACTGGCTCTTCTCCGGGGACTACTTCCGGATCCAGTCCGCCAGCCTGAGCTACAGGGTGCCCGAGAGGTGGCTGCCCGGTGGATTGGGCTCGGCCACGGTCCAGTTCCGCGCCACCAACCTGGCGCTCTTCACCGACTACCCCACCGGCACGGACCCCGATGCGCTCCTCGGCGGAGCCATCAACGAGCTCTTCCGCTCGGCGGGCTTCACGCTGCCGGCGCCGCGGACGTACTCGCTCCGCGTTCGGGTGACCTACTGATGACGAGATCTGGAGACGGGATGATGAATAGACGAGAGATTCGATTCGCGGGAGGTGCGCTGCTGGTGGCGGCGAGCCTCGCAGGCTGCTCGGACACGGCCATCGTCGGCTCCGTACTGGACGCCGACGTGGCCACGGGCAAAGAGCAGATCCAACTGGCGCTGGCACGGGGGTCCAACTCGGAGGTGACGGACATCATGACCGTCGGCAACGGGTACAAGTGGATCGTCCTGGCCGGCACCGACGACATCCTCAACGACGGAACCGCTGGAAGCGAAGAGGAGTGGTCGGTGGGCAACTGGGATCCGGAGACCCTCAACTCCATCTGGGAGCAGGGCATGGAGGGATCCTGGTCGGGGCTGAAGGTGGTGAACAACGCCTTGGACGGCTTCGAGCCCGATCGTTTCCCTCTCACGCCCATCGTGGCGCGAGGGTACCTCAACGCCGCCCACTCCGAGCGGCTCCTGGGCGACTTCTTCTGCGAGCTCGCCTACGGCTTCGATCACACCGGGGGACTCGACCTCGACAACCTGGGTGATTCGGAGTTCGACAATGCGCCGGTGGGGAAGGACTCGACCTTCCAGCGCATGGCCACCTTCGCCGAACTGGCCGTGGCCCAGGCGGAACGCGCCCTGGCCGCGGGTGAGCCCAACCCGGCCAACGAAGGCGTGCTGTCCGACGGTCACTTCGATCCGGAGCGGCTAGTCTACGCGAGTCACGCCGCCGCGGCCCAGGCCTACCACGCCCTGGCGTCGCTGGGTGTGGACGAGGGTGCCAACTGGGCCATGGCGGTGCAGCACGCAGCCATGGTCCCGACGGATTTCGTTGAAGTCACCATCCACGATCAGCTCGTGGAGATCAACGAGTTGTGGGACATCTCGTGGGACAACGACGACGTCACGCTCTACAGCGAGGCGGACGCCGGACGACCCGAAGGCTTCTTCGGTGTCCCGGCCACGTTCCAGTGGCCGACGGACCCCCGGGTCCAGATCCAGGACTGCACCATGAACTCTTCGGGGTGCCGGTCCGACGAGTCGGAGGGTGAGGATTTCCCCATGTGGGTGCCTCTCAAGTACCCCGACTCGGGAGCCGACGACGAGATGGTCACGGGGACGGAGATGCGGCTCATCGAGGCCGAGGAGGCTCTCGTGAACCGTGGCGACCTCACCGACTTCTACGACCTGGTGGACGTGGTGCGCACGTTCTACGGGGCAGGCCTGACCGCCCGCCCGGCGGTGGTGGGCACCATGGAGTGGCCCAACGCCGAGGACGACGCCATGTCGATCCTCGATCGGGAGCGGTACCTGACGCTGTGGATGGAAGGGCGCCGCCTCTTCGACCTCCATCGGTGGAACCATCCCTTCATCACGGACAACGAAGGGCTGATTCAGCGCCACGACGATCTGCTGGCGGCTACGACACGTCGTTCGTGCGCGCCCATCGTCGAGTCGGAGTGCAGCCTGAACCCCAACGTTCAGAGTTCATGCTCCACGGCCCCACCGGCGGGCTGACCCTGCCAGGATGACTCAGGCAGGAGGCTGACGAGGCCGGGCCGTCCCGAGGGGCGGCCCGGCCTTTGCCGTGGGCCCTACTCCCCCCGGAGCGCACCCATGGGGTGGAGTCCGGCAGCCCGCCGGGCCGGAACGTAGTTCGCCACGAAGGCCACCCCGAGGAGGAGCGCCGTGACGGCGAGATAGATCCACGGCTCCGTGGCGCTCACGCCCACCAGGATTCCGGACACGACCCGCGCCCCCGCCAGGGACAAGACCACCCCCAGCGCGGCTCCGGCGACCACGAGCTTCATCCCCTGCACGATGACCTCCCGCACCACCTTGCCACCCTCCGCGCCCATGGCCATCCGGATGCTGATCTCCTGACGGCGCTGACCCACCGAGTACGAGATGACGCCGTAGATCCCGGCGACGGCCATGAGAAGGGCCACGGTGGAGAAGATGGTGATGAGCCAGGAGATGGCCCGGCGGGCGAAGAGCGAATCCCGCAGCCGAGTCTCGAGCGGCGTCACCTCGTGAACGGGAAGCTCCACGTCGAGCCCGGCGGTGACGTCCCGTACCCGGGCCATGAGGGGCGCGATGTCCCCCCGTGCGCGAAGCGCAACGTGGAACCCGCCGAGGGGGTTCTGGGCCAGCGGCTGGTACACTCCCGGTCGCATCTCCTCGTCCACGCCGTAGTGCTTCACGTCACGGGTCACGCCGACCACCGTCCACCCGACGGCGTCGTCGCCGGGGGTCCCCGTGCCGGGGTGGATGATGGCGCCGACGGGATCGTCCAGGTGGGAAAGGTGGGTGCGGACGAAGGTCTCGTTGACGATGACCACCGGGGCGTCTTCGTCGCGACCGTCGAAGTCGTCGAAGATCCGGCCGGCCTGGAGCTGAACTCCGAGGGCGTCGAAGTATCCGGTGGAGACGACCCGGTGAAGGACCACCGGGTTGGCCTCGTCCTCGGCACGTGGAGGCGCCCCCTCCGCCATGAAGAACCAACCCCAGTGTCCGCTAAGGGGCACCGAGCTGCCGACCGCCGCGGCCTCCACGTCGGGTAGGGCCTCCAGCGCTTCGAGGTAGCGCTCGGCGAAAGCGAGACGCGCTTCGCCGTTCTCGTAGCGCTGCCCTGGCAGGTTCAGGCGGTACGAGACCACGCCCTCGGTGTCGAAGCCCGGGTCCGCGCGTCCGAGCTGGCGGACGTCCAGGCTGCTCAGGCCTCCCACGACGAGAAGCACGAGGGCGAGGGCGACTTCGCCGGCCACCAGCATGCCCACCGCACGTCTCCGTCTCCGCCCCGTCGTCGACCGGTTGGAGAGGGCTCCGGCTTCCGAGGTCCTCGCTGCCCGGAGCGCGGGCGAGAGCCCGAAGGCCACCGCCGCGCCCACGGTGATGGCGACGGTGAAGAGGAAGAAGCGTAGGTCGAGATCGAACGTCACGAAGGCCGGAAACTGGTCGGCCAGGGGCTGGACGAGGAACTGCGAGCCCCAGTAGCCAAGCCCGGCACCCAGGGCAGCTCCGATGCCGGCGAGGACGAAGCTCTCGGTGAGGAGCTGGCGTACGATGCGTCCTCGGGGAGCTCCCATGGCGCGCCGGATTCCCATCTCCTGCCCGCGAGCCATGGCCCGGACGCTCATGAGGCCGGCGATGTTGGCGCACGCGATGAGGAGCACGATGCCCACGGCGCCGAGGAGGAAGCCTCCGCCCAGGCGGTACTCACCCAGGAACCGATCGCGAAGCGGAGTGACCACCGGCGACGAGATCTCGTTGACCGGACGCTCGTCGATGAGGGCCTTGTGGATGCTGGTCAGGTCGGCGAGGGCCTGCTCCGGCGTGACGTCCGGGCGAAGGCGTCCCACGCCGTTGTACGACCAGCTACCCGAGTCGTCGGGGTTGCCCCGGAGGGGCAGCCACATGTCGTACTCTCCGAAGTACCGGGCCTCCGGCGGAAGAACGCCTACGACCTCGATGGGAAATCCGTCGATGGAGATGGTTCGACCCAACACGTTCGGGTCCCCGCCGAACTCCTGCTGCCAGAAGCCCTCCGAAAGCAGGGTGGCGCGCGGCCCGTCGGGGACGTCCTCGGCGGGATCGAAGAAGCGACCCAGTCCGGGCGTGAGACCCAGGACGTCGTCGAGGTCGTGTGTGGCGAGCAGAATGGTGACTCGCCGTGCGCTTCCGTCACCGACGAAGTTGCCCCCACCCTCGTCGTACAGGCCCATGGACTCGAAGGTGCTGTTCTCGGCCCGCCACGAGACGAAGTCGCGGTACATGATGCTCAGGAACTCCAGGTCCCACGCCGGAGCCGTCTCGTCGAGGTCTACCAGCTGCTCGGGAGCCTCGAAGGGAAGGGGCTTTAGGAAGAGGCCGTTGAACACGCGGAACACGGCGGCGTTTCCTGCGATAGCCAGGGCCATGAGAAGCACCACGACGGTGCTGTACAGCGGCTGCCGAACGAGCTGACGTGCGGCGTAACGGACGTCTCCAATGATCTCGGACATTCTCTCCTCCCCTGCGGCGGCCGCTGCCGACCGCGCTGTTCGTCCCAGGAGGGCGAGCCATTCCACGGCGGCCACACGACCGGTATCCGCGGTGAGCGCGAACCAGAAGGCCGCGCCCGGCTCCCCTCGCTCCTCTTCCCATTCGGCCCTCATGTCCAGGTACATCCTCTCGAGCGCCTGCCCGTGGGCCCGCCGGAAGGCGGGCGGGAGGAGTCGAAGGAGGCTCCTGTACCGGCGGAGGCCGGGCGCCGGCATCGTCAGCTCCTGGCTTCCCGGGCCGCCTGCACCCAGCGCGTCATGAGCTCGGCTTCGGCGTTCAGTCGCTCCCGCCCCTCGCCCGTGAGCGCGTAGTACTGCCGCCGCTCGTCGTCGGGCTCGTCCTCGGGGGGCGCCACCTGCTCGATGAGCCCGCCCTCCTCGAGGCGTGTCAGCGACCGGTACAGCGTCGCGGGCCACAGCTTCAGGCCATCGTCGGTCTGGTCCAGGACCGCCCTCTGGATGGCGTAGCCGTGGAGGGCCCGGTCCGAGAGGGCCAGGAGGATCTGGAAGTACTGCGTCTTGAGCGGGGTACGCATGGCCGTCCCATATTGCTATCAGGTGATATTAATATCACATGGTAGCGATCAGGGGGTGACTGACGCAAGCTCGCGGGCGAGAACCACAACCGACGCCTCGGCGCGGCGGCCGGTGAGGTCGGCGATCTGTGCGCGGCAGCTCGTCCCGTCGGCCACCAGGACGGCGTTCGTCGGAGCCGCCCGAACCGCGGGCGCCAGCGCCAGCTCGCCCATGGCCACCGAGGCCTCGTAGTGCTCGTCGTGATAGCCGAAGGCTCCCGCCATGCCGCAGCACCCCGAGTCGATGAGCCGAACGTCTGCATGGGGCAGGTCGTTCAAGAGGGCCAAGGTCGCGTCGACGCCGTCGAAGGCCTTCTGATGGCAATGGCCGTGTACCAGGACGGCGCGGCTCGCGGCCGAGGCGGGGGCCGCCGACTCGCCTGCGATCGAAGCCGCACCCAGCCCCCGAGCTGCCAGATACGCCGGAACGGTCTGCGCCACCTCGGCCACCGCCCGGGCTTCCGGGGTCTGGAGGAGTGCCGGGATCTCGTCGACCAGGGTGTAGAGGCACGAGGGTTCGAGACCGGCGATGGGAACGCCTTCGGCCGCGAACGGAGCTGCCGCTGCCACGAGGCGTCGGGCCTCTTCGCGGGCCTCCTCGAGCATCCCGGCGCTGAGGTAGGTGCGGCCGCAGCACAGGGGTCGTTCTCCCGGCGGCGCAGAGAGAGGCGTCGCCTCGTGTCCACCGCGGGCGAGGAGGGACACGGCGGCCCGTGGGATCTCCGGCTCGAACCAGCGCGAGAACGTGTCGACGAACACGACCACGTCCGGCGCGGCGCCGGCCCCGTGACGGAGGACTCGGGCAAGCTCCTCGTCTCGCCAGGGGTGGGGACTCCATGCAGGAAGCCGCCGGTCCGCCGCCACGCGGAGAAGGCCACGAGCGGGGAGTCGAGTCATGAGATTGGCCAGCCGGGCGGACACCGCCGCCCGGGCCGACGTCGTCACCAGCTTCGGAGCCACGCGAGGGAGTCCGGCCAGGACCAGCTCACGAAACGGCACCCCGTGCCTTTCGTTCCTACGGTGTTGCCACTCGAGCTTCATCCGCGCCATGTCGACCCCGGCGGGGCATTCCCGTTTGCACGCCTTGCACGAGATGCACAGCGACATCGCCTCGGCCATCTCCGGGGAGTCGAGGGCGTCTTCGCCGAGTTGACCCGAGAGGGCCAGACGGAGTGCGTTGGCCCGCCCACGGGTGGAGTGCCGCTCGTCGTGGGTGACCCGAAACGACGGACACATGACGCCGCCTTCGTACTTCCGGCACGCGCCGTTGTTGTTGCAGCGTTCCGAGGCTCCCAGGAGGCCTCCGGTGGACGCCCAGTCCAGGACCACCGGGAGGGGGCGCTCGCTGTACGTCGGCGGGTACCGGAAGATCGACCGGTCGTCCATGGCCGGCGGGTCCACGATCTTGCCGGGGTTCATGAGGCCCGTGGGATCGAAGGTGCGCTTCACCTCCTCGAAGGCCCTGACCATGCGCGGACCGAGCATGGATTCGAGGAACTCGGAGCGGAGGATGCCGTCCCCGTGCTCTCCGGAGTGAGTGCCGCCGAGGCGCCGCACGACGTCGTGGGTCTCCTCGGCGATGCGCCGCACGCGAGCGACGTCGTCCGGGTCCTTGAGGTTCAGCGCCGGCCGGACGTGGAGGCAGCCGACGGACGCGTGGGCGTACCAGGTGCCCGAGGTGTCGTGGCGGCGGAAGATCTCTTCCACGGCCGTCGCATACTCGGCCAGGTGCTCCAGGGGAACGGCGCAGTCCTCGATGAAGGAGATGGGCTTCCGAGGACCGGCCATGGACATGACGATGTTCAAGCCGGCTTTGCGAACGCTCCAGACGGCGGCCTGTTCGGAGCTCGAGACGGCATGGACCACCGCCCCGGGGTGGCCCAGGTCGGCCATGAGGTCGTCCAGTGCGGCGAGGTAGTCAGCCAGGGCGCCCGCGGCTCCTCGTTGGGAGCTGCCGCGACCCGCCGCGGGCGGGCCGTTGACCTCGTCGGCGAACTCCACGAGGAGGAGGGCGCCGGGGCTGCCCCGGACGAAGCCGGACATGGCCGATCGGAAGTCCTCGTTGGCCGCGGCGAGGCGGAGCACGTTTTCGTCCACCAACTCGACGGCGCTCGGCTCGAGGGTCACCAGATGCTGGACGGCATCCAGAGCGGTGACCAGGTCGGGGAAATGGCACACGCCCAGGACCCGGGCCGTGGGTCGGGCGCTGAGCTTGAGCCGGAGGCGAGAGAAGAAGGCGAGGGTGCCTTCGGACCCCACCAGGAGCGGGGCCAGATTGTCCACGCCAGGACCGAGGCGGTGAAGGTTGTAGCCCGCCACGTTCCGCATGGTCCGAGGGGTGCGCCGCTCGATCTCGTCGGCTTCCCGGGCAAAAAGGGCACGAAGAGCCTGGAGCTCCCCGGGTAGAACGGATTCGGCATCGTGCCCCTCCCCCAGCCAGAGGCGCCGACCGTCGGGGAGCACCACCTCGAGCGCCGACACGTTGTCCACCATCATCCCGTACCGGATGGAGCGTGCCCCGGCGCTGTTGTTCCCCGCCATGCCCCCGAGGGTCGCCCGGCTTCCGGTGGACGGATCCACGGGAAACCAGAGTCCTCGGGGTGCGAGATGCGCGTTGAGGTGGTCCAGAACGACACCGGGCTCCACGACGATCTCGGCCTGCGGCTCCCCCCGCCCGGCGGTGACCCCGTTCCCCTCCCCGTCCTCGATCTGGGTCAGGTGGCGGCTCGTGTCCAGCACCAGAGCACGGCCGATGGTCTGGCCGCACTGGGAGGTACCGCCACCTCGAGGAAGGACGGGCACGCCCGCGTCCCGGGCCACTTCCATGGCGGCTGCCACGTCGTCCACCGACCGGGGAAACACGACACCCAACGGCTCGATCTGGTAGTGGGACGCGTCGGTGGAGTAGAGACCTCGCGTGAACGCGTCGAAGCGAACCTCACCTCGGAGGGCCGCGCGCAGCCGGCGTTCGAGACCGGGATCGCCAGGTGCGATTCCCGCGTCGGCTCGGGTGTCGGAGGCGATGGTGGGGATGGTGTGGAGGGTGACCGGACCGTGTATGTTGGCCCTTCCGATTCGGCGGCAAGCTATCCGCCGGGGCCGCGCGTCGCATCCGACGGGGAACGAGCTTGAGCTACAAGAGCGGTCGGCACTTCCTTCAGCTACCGGGCCCGACGAACACGCCCGAGCGGGTTCTCCGCGCCATGTCGAAGCCCACCATCGACCACCGCGGACCCGAGTTCCGAGCGCTCACCCACCGACTTCTCGACGGCCTCGGCGGAGTCTTCAAGACCGAGCACACGGTCATCATCTATCCGGCGTCGGGCAGCGGAGCGTGGGAGGCGACACTGGCCAACGTGCTGTCTCCAGGCGACCGCGTGCTCTCGTTCCAGCAGGGGTTCTTCGCCGGCAAGTGGGCGGAGACCGCAGGCCGATTCGGACTCGACGTCCACGTGGAGGCGTGGGACCCGAGGCGTGGACTCACCGCCGAGGCGGTGATGGACGCCCTGGACGCCGACGAGTCCATCCGAGCCGTCCTCGTCGTCCACAACGAGACGTCCACCGGCGTCACCACCGACCTCGAGGCCATCGGCCGTGCAATGGCCGCGTCGGGCCATGACGCCCTGCTCCTCGTGGATGCGGTGTCGTCTCTGGCGGCGACGGACCTCCGCCACGACGAATGGGGCGTGGACGTCACCCTCACGGGATCGCAGAAGGGACTCATGCTCCCTCCGGGTTTGGCCATGGTGGCCGTGAGCCCGCGGGCCATGGAAGCGAGCCGGAGGTCCGACCTCCCCGTGTCGTACTGGCGATGGTCCGATCACGTCGCCTCCAACGCCGACGGGGTGTTCCCCTACACCCCCGCGACGCACCTCCTCTACGGCCTGGAGGAGGCCCTGGCCATGCTGGCCGAAGAGGGCCTGGACCACGTGTTTCGGCGCCACGCTCGTTTCGCCGAAGCCACCCGCGCGGCGGTGGATGCCTGGGGGCTGGAGAACTTCGCCGCGGATCCGAAGGAGTCGAGCCACGCCGCCACTGCGGTGCTCGTGCCCGAAGGCCACGACGCCGATGCACTCCGTGCGGTAATCCTCGACCGCTTCGACATGGCGCTGGGCACCGGCCTGGGAGAGGTGAAGGGGAAGGTCTTCCGCATCGGACATCTGGGGGATCTGAATGCGCTCACCCTGGCGGGTACCCTCGCCGGAGTGGAGATGGGGATGCGCGTCGCGGGGGTCCCCCACACGCCGGCCGGGGTGAGTGCCGCCATGGACGTGCTGAGCGCGTGAGGCGTGGCGCGACCCGGGCGCCGCTCGCGCCGTTTCGAGGAGAATGATGATGCCAGGAGGACCACGATGATGGAGCCCCGAAGCATGCGGCGCGGAATACTGATGTCGATGGTCGGCGCCCTGGCGCTGGGCGGATGTTCACCGGATGCCACCACGCCCCGCGAGTTGAAGTTCGGGCACGTGGGCGAGCCGGGCTCCTTGTTCGCCCTCTCCGCCGACGAGTTCGCCCGGCGCGCCAACGAGCGACTGCCCGAGGGCTGGGAGGGTGTGACGTACGGATCCAGCCAATTGGGCGGCGACGAGCTTCTCCTCCAGAAGATCAAGCTGGGCACGGTGGATTTCGCCCTACCCTCCACCATCATGTCGTCGCAGGTCGATGCCTTCGGTCTCTTCGAGATGCCGTACCTCGTGGACGACCGCGATCACATGGGAGCCATCGAGCGCGACGTCGTGTGGCCCCACCTGGTGCCCCGAGCCGAGCAAGCCGGCTACCGGATCATCGCTGTGTGGGAGAACGGCTTCCGACACGTCACCAACAACCGCGCGCCGGTGCGGACGCCCGACGACCTCGCGGGCGTCAAGCTGCGGACCCCCAGCGGAGTCTGGCGCCTCAAGCTCTTCCAGGCCCTGGGAGCGAACCCGACGCCCATGGCGTTGTCGGAGGTGTTCATCGCTCTCCAGACCGGCGTCATCGACGGACAGGAGAACCCCCTTGCCCAGATCTGGGGGTCCAAGCTGTACGAGGTGCAGGACTACCTGTCTCTCACCGGCCACGTGTACACGCCGGCGTACGTGGTGTCGTCGCCGGCGCGGTGGGACGCCCTCCCCGAAGAGGTTCGAGCCGTGCTCGAAGATGAGGCGCGAGCCACCCAGGCCTACGTGTACGAGACGGCGGCCCGCCTGGACGGGGAACTCCTGGAACGGATCCGTGCCGAAGGCGTGGACATCAACGACCCGGACCCCGGGCCCTTCCTCGAGGCCGCCGCGCCCCTGTACGCCGAGTTCGTCAGCGACGTCGTCGGTGCCGACGAACTGGTCGAGCTCGCCCGGGCCGCCGGGAGCCGATAGCGAGCGTGGCCGGTCCTCACGAGAGCTCCCCATCGGAGGCCGAGGCCGCCACGGGACCGCTGGAGAACGGCATGGACGCGGCGCCCGGGGGCGAGCCCCCCCTCCGACGAGGCCTCCGGACGACGCTGGAGGTGGTGGTCCTCGTTCTCATGGCGTCCCTGGCCCTCGTGGTCGTCGTGGGTGTGGGGTTCCGGAAAGCCGGGGCGTCGCTGGTCTGGTACGACGAAGTGGCATCCATCCTCCTGGCGTGGCTCACGTACTACGGGGCCGCTCTCGCCGCCTTGCACCGCGCGCACATCGGGATGCCCACTCTGGTCGATCGGATGCGGGGACCCCTCAGGAAGGTCACGGTCCTGGCAGGTGAGGTGTGTACGCTGGCGTTCTTCGGCGTCCTCACCTGGGCGGGGGTCCGGGTCCTCACCGTATTGGGCGGGACGTCGCTGGTCTCCCTGCCCTCGGTCCCCATGTGGGTGGCCCAGTCGGTCATCCCCATCGGGGGAGCGCTCTTCATCCTGGCGCAGATCCTGTCTCTTCCCGACGCCCTGCGGAAGCCTGTGCCGGAGGAAGGCGGAGGCTCCAGCGCCCTCCATTCGGGCGCACCCGGGCCATCGGACGAAGCCGAGGGCGGACCATGAGTCTCCTCGGCATCGGGCTCCTTCTCCTGGTCCTGGTCGTGTTCGGCGTGCCCATCGCCATCGCGCTGGGCTTCGTTGCCCTGGCGGCCATGGTCACCGGTCCGGGGGGCACCGGGTCCATCCCCAACGCGGCGCTGGTCATGTTCGACGGGGCGACGTCGTTCCCCCTCATCGCCATCCCCCTCTTCATCCTCGCCGGCGCCATCATGAATGCGTCGGGCATCAGCCGACGCCTCATCGCCTTCGCCTCGGCTGTGGTGGGATTCATCCGGGGGGGCCTCTCCATGGTCACCATCAGCGCGTCCCTCTTCTTCGCCGAGATCAGCGGATCCGCCGTCGCCGACGTGGCGGCCCTGGGATCCATCCTGATCCCCGCCATGAAGAAGAAGGGGTACTCGAAGGCGTTCGCTGCCGCGGTGACGTCTTCGTCGGCGACGCTTGCGGTCATCATCCCGCCATCCATTCCCATGATCATCTACGGGGTGATGAGCGGTTCCTCCATCGTCGAGCTCTTCGTCGCCGGCATCATCCCCGGCGTCCTGGGCGGCGGCCTCATGATGTTCGTCGCCTACCTCCTGGCCCGGAAGCACGATTTCCCCCGGGAAGAAGCGTTCCGGCTCCAGCGAGTGTGGGAGACGTTCAAGGACGCGGGCTGGGCCCTCGTTCTCCCGGTCATCATTCTCGGCGGGATCTTCAGCGGTTGGGTCACCGCCACCGAAGGGGAGGGCCTGGCCGGGGTGGCGTCCATCTTCATCGGGGGCGTCGTCTACCGTGAGCTCGACGTGGCCGAGCTCCGACGCGCCATGCTCGAGGGAGGGCAGCAGACGGCGGTGGTAATGCTGCTGGTGGCGGCCTCCGCCCTGCTGGGCGACTACGTCACCGACGTGCGGGTTCCGCAGCGCGTCGCCACCGGGATCAGGGAGCTCACGCAG
>CALJKZ010000043.1 GCA_937983085.1 uncultured Gemmatimonadales bacterium | reverse complement strand
GGGCCGTCGACGAAATCCGCAGCCGCAGCGAAATCCTCAGGGAGATGGAGGCCACGGGCAAGATCAAGATCGTGGGAGCTTACTACGATCTTTCCACCGGCGAAGTCTCGCTGGTTCCTTAGAACACACGAACCTGGAGTATGCTTGCGGCCGGCAAGCCTGACGCCGCTTGGCACTAAGCTGTCTTGAGCAGAGACTGCCGCAACTGGGCGAAGTGCGAGCGCGAATCGGCCAGGAACGCCGCCGGCAGTTCCCCGTACTGCGCGAGCGCGGCTTGCACCGCTGCAAAGCCGACTGCGGCTGCCATGTCCAGCGCAACCAGTCCTCGTTCGACGCGCTCGGCCTGGTTGGCAAAGTTGGAAAACTTCAAACGTTCTCCGGGGCGAAAGTAAGCGAACACCACGTTGGGCTGCAGCGCTAGCCACTTCATTGCCGGCCAGTCAAACTGTCGCACGGCGTTTTCAATGGCCGGACCCACCACGGTTTGCTGCTCGTGCAGAAAGAAGGCGGCAAACACCGACCGCTTGTCCGCGTCGCTGTAGGCGCTGGGCCCACCCGTCTCCACACCGGTGCTCCGAAGTGAGTCCATAAAGTCGCGGATGGATAGGCGCTCCCGCACGTTCTCCTTGGTGTACTCCTCCCCTCGCGGGTCGATGACCTGGACGCCGGCCTCCACCAGCACCGCGGCCAGGGGAATGTCGGCGGTGACTGCCAGGTCTCCCGGATCGGCGCGCTCGGCGATGTAGTGATCGGCTACGTCGGGCCCGTGGCGGACAAGGACCGCCGTCACCCAGGGGTTGTTGGCGGGGGTGGAAAGACGGTGGTTCGCCACGAGCACGGTGGTGAGCTCCAGCCGCTTGGCCGCCCGGAAGACGATCTCTTTCACGTCCCGGGGCGCTGCGTCCGCATCCACCCAAAGGGTGAAGGCGGCCTCCGCCGGCGCCGCACCGTCTCCGGTAGTCACTCGTCCCTCCCCCGATCACCCGCCGCTCGGGATGAGGACCCACTCCTCCTGGGGCGGGACCATCCACTCGGCTCCGTCGTCGGTGATGACCACCATCTCCTCGACCGAAATCGTCTTCGTCGATCCGTCGTCACGCGTCCATCCGTAGAAGCCGTCGAAGGCGAAGGTCTGCCCAGCAACGAGCTCACGGGCGGCATCTCCCCGCGGTGGCGCACCGCCGGCGGCGCCGCCCAGTCGGGGGCCGACGTCGTGAGCCCAGTAGCCCACCGGATGTCCAGTGCTCCATATGATGGGGATGGAGCCGCGGGCCTCGAGGACCTCCCGCTGGGCGCGGTCCACCTCCCAGCCCGTGGCACCGGGTCGCATGGCCGCGAAGGCCGCACGGCTCCCCTCCTTGGCGTACTCCCATCGTTCCTGCATCTCCGGAGGTGCCTCGGTTTCGCCGGGGCGCAGGACGTAGGCGAAGCGCTGGATGTCCGTGACCCAGATGCCGTGGACCTTGATGCCGAAATCCGTCTGGATGACGTCGCCGTGCTCGATGACCTTCTCGGTGGAGTGGGAATGCCCTCGGTCGGGTCCAGAGTTGACGTTGGGGTTCTGATCCGGCGCCCACCCGTCGGTGACCCCCAGCTCCGCCATCCGACCCTTGAGGAAGCGGGCCACGTCGGCGTCGGTGGTCACGCCGGGCTCGATCATGGCGTACGCCTCGAGCTCGAGCTCCTCGGTGATGGCTGCCGCCCGGCGCATGATCTCCACCTCCCGGGGCAGCTTCACGGAGAGCCATTCGATGACCACGTCCTCCGCCGAGACGAGTCGCGACGAGAGGTCGGGTCCCAAAGCCTCCTCCAGGGCGTTCCGCTGCGTCCACGAAAGGCCGTCGGCGATGTTGCGGCTGCTGCTGTTCACGGCGATGCGCGCCGGGTTGCGGGCCCGGAGCTCCTCGGCCACCGCCTGGTAGGTGCTCGTACCCCGAGCGATGGCGCGCACCGAGTCCAGGGGCGTGACCTCGGCCAAAGCCGTCGACTCGGTTTCGGGGGACACCGCCAGGGATTCCAGCTCGCCCTGACCGTTCACGAAGAAGAGGAATCCGGCGAGGCCTCCGGCGTTCTCCGCGCCTACGTGGGACGCGATGGGGTCGTTGGCGTTCTCCCGTGCAAGAACCACCCACGCGTCGACGTCGGCCCGCTCCATGGCCGGGCCCAGGAGCGTGCGGATGCGCTCGGCCCGGATGGAGGGCCACAGATCGGGGTCGTCGGGAAAGGGTACGTCCGCGGTGCTCGCGTCGGCCGTCGCCGCTCCGAGGGTGCCACTGTCCTCCGCCGGGCGGCACCCGCCGATGACGAGGAGGGCGAGGACGGCGAGGATCGGGGCGACCGTGGAGACGGACACGACGGTGAAGAAAGGCGCGACGGCGCCGCCGGGTCGTGGTTGGGGCGCGTGTTCGAACCTCATCGTCACGCGTCCTTCCGAGTGGCCCCGTAGACGGCCAGCCCGACGCCCAGTGCCAGCAGTCCTCCGGCGGCCAGCGGCGGGATCTCGAACTGGCGCTCGACGTCCGCGGAGGCGGATATGGGGCCGAGCTCCATGGTCTCGGTTTCCGTGTACGGTATGCCTCCGAGCCAGAGGCCGACGCCTCCCAGTGCGGCCAGAACGACGCCGATGACGACCCAGCGCATCGCGCTCCTCCTCCGGTGGTTCATCTCGAAACGAGTCGTACCATCGCACGGGTGCTCGCCCCCGTACAGGATCTTTCGACGCCGGCCCCGTATTGTGAGGACGAATCCCCACAACCGGAGTGCGATGTGAACACGAGGTCCGCCGCCCTGGTCTTGTCGGCTTCCCTGCTGGTCGCCGGCGACGTCGAGGCACAGAGATTCGTAGCCGTCCCGCCCCCGCCCAATCAGCCCATGGCGGAGGACTTCGATCCGGAGCGGGCTCTCTTCTTCGCGCGCCCCAACTTCACCCCGCTTCGGAATCCCCAGTGGCGTCCCCTGGACGACGTGGTCGGCGACGAGGTGGCCGAGGACACCCCCGTTCTCCTCTTCGAGGCCGGCGGTGAAACTCTCGTGCTCGTGTCGAGTCAGATGTCGTACCACCACGTGGCCCAGGGCGAGATTGCGGGGGAGCCGTGGATGGTGACGTTCTGAGTGGTCTGCAACTCAGGGGTCAGGATGACTCCACGTGTAGACGGCGAAGTCCACTGGTTCGCCGAGCAGGGCCTGTTCGACGGTCTCTTCCTCATGCGTGACGAGGAGTCGGGGACGTTCTGGGACCACATGACCGGCGATGCCGTGTACGGGCCCATGGTGGGCTCCTCCCTCGAGGTACAGCCTCTGGTCATGACCACCGCCGAGCAGGCGCTGGAGATGGCCCCCGACGCGCGCATCACCCTCTCCGACCAGGCCATCCGGAGGGACAGCGACATGAAGGTCGACGGACTCCTGGCGGGGATCCGGGGTCGCCTCAATGCCTTTTTCCAGGGGACCGTGGCGAAGGAAGACGACCGGCGTCCCACCATGGACCTGGGCCTGGGCCTCTGGACCGACAGCGAAGCGAGGTACTACCCCATGGACCGGGTGCGCGAAGAGGGGCGGGCCATCGTCGACACCTTCAACGGCGAGCGCGTTTTGATCTTCATCGACCCCGAGACCTTTGTCCTCTCGGCGTTTCTGGTGTCGGGCGACGATCCTGAGTGGCGCGGTGACCGGCTTCGGCTGTCCGACGGCAGCTATGTCGAGAACGGAGTCCTCCACGACGCGTCCGGCGATGCGGTGGCCGGGGCCCGACCCCTCCAGGTCTTCACGCGGTGGTACGGCTTCTCCCTGACCTTCCCCGAAACAGAGATCTGGGGCGACGGGTGAGGCCGGTCTGAAGCGGGGGCTCCGGCGAACCCGTGGTCGAGCCTACCCGTCGACGTACGTGAGATACCCGTGGGGATCGTCGTTCTCGCCGCGCACCGTCTCCAGGAAGTGCTTCTGGATGTCCAGCGTGATGGGTCCGGCCTTGCCCGCTCCAACCTCGATGCGGTCGACGCTGCGCACGGGGGTCACCTCGGCGGCGGTCCCGGTGAAGAACATCTCGTCCACGGTGTAGAGCTCCTCACGCGGGACTGGTCGGGCCTCTACTTCGTAGCCCAGGTCCCGGGCCATCTGGATGACGGCGCTCCGCGTGATTCCCGCCAGCGACGTGCCGTCGAGGACGGGCGTGATGATCCTGCCCTCGTCCACCAGGAAGAGGTTCATGCCGCTTCCTTCGCTCACCAGACCGTTGGGTCCGAGGGCGATGGCGTCGACGTACCCGTTCTGGACCGCCTCCATCTTCATGAGCTGGGCGTTCACGTAGTGGCCGCCGGCCTTGGCCCGTGCCGGGAACGTGTTGGGCGCCATGCGGCTCCACGACGAGACGCACACGTCCACGCCCGCCTCCAGGGCCTCCTTGCCCAGGTACGTCCCCCACCCCCACGCGGCCACGTACGTCTCGATGGGGCTGAGGGTCGGGTTGAGCCCGGGCGTGCCGTACCCACGGAGGATCATGGGCCGGATGTAGCAGTTGTCGAGTCCGTTCTTCCGGATGACTTCGAGGCAGACGTCCACGAGGGTGTCGGCGTCGTACTCGGGCAGCATTCGGTAGATGGTGGCCGAGCCGACGAGGCGCTGGATGTGCTCGCGGAGACGGAAGACCGCCGGACCGCGCTCGGTGGGATACGCCCGGATGCCTTCGAAGACCGACGTTCCGAACTGTACGGCGGTGGCGAGGAGGTGGACCCGGCAGTCGTGCCAGGCGACGTACTCACCGTCCTTCCAGATCCACTCTGCCTCCTGAAAACCCACTGCGCCCATTAGAGAAGTCCTTTGATCCAGCCGCCGTCCACGGCGACCGACTGTCCAGTTACGTAGGATGCCTGCTCGGAACAGAGGAACGCCGCGACGGCTCCGAGCTCGGGAGGCTCGGCGAGCCGCCCCAGAGGGATTTCGGACGCCCAACCATCGTACACCTGCTCGATGGTCTTTCCTTCACGCTCCGAAACCGCTTCCGCCAAATGTATGAGGCGCTCCGTGCGTGTATAGCCCGGCAGAACGTTGTTCACCGTGACGTTGAAGGGGGCGACCTCGTTGGAGATGGTCTTGGCGAATCCGGTGATGCCCGCGCGGATGGAGTTGGAGAGGATGAGGCCTTCCACCGGCTGCTTCACCGAAATCGACGTGACGTTCACGATGCGTCCCCAGCGCCGCTCCTTCATGCCCGGCAGGACGGCGCGAACCAGGTTGACCACGCTCTCGAAGTTCTGGGCGATGGCCTCGCTCCACGCCTCGGCCGAGTGGTCCTCGAACATCCCCGCGGGAGGGCCGCCCGTGTTCGTCACCAGGATGTCGACCTGACCGAAGGCGGCCTCGGCCCTCTTCACGAGCGTGGCGGCACCGTCGGAAGGGGTCAGGTCCACGGCCACGGCCTCGACCTCGGCGCCCGTCGCCTCGGTGATCTCGGCCTTCACCGCGGCGAGCTTCTCGGGGGAGCGGGAATTGATGACGACCTTGACGCCTTCCGCCGCCAGGGCGTCGGCGATGGCGCGTCCGAGACCCGCACTCGATCCCGCCACGACGGCGACCTTGCC
>CALJKZ010000042.1 GCA_937983085.1 uncultured Gemmatimonadales bacterium | reverse complement strand
CCTCGACGAGGGCGGACTCCACTTCATGTACACGCTGGTATCGGCCTCGCTGGCCGTGGCCCAGTCGTCCGTCGACGACGGGCTCACCCTCCGCGAGGTGGTCGAGAGCCTACCCTCCGACCCTGCATCGATCTTCGTCCTCCTCCTTCTTTCGGCTTCCGTCGCCTTCGTCGCCTGGTCGGGCCGAGGACGTAAGGGCGGCGGCGGCGCGGCGCCGTAACCGTGAGGGCACCCCCCCTCCACGGCAGGATCCTCCTGAGCCTTGCCGTGGGGGCTGGAGCCCGCGGAATTCGTCCTCATCTTGGAGACGGTGGTGAGGGCACAGGGGAGGAAGGCCGCGGATGTCAGCGCGAGGGCCAGGACGTTCACCCGACGTCGTCCCCTCTCGAGACCGGCAGAACGAGTGTACATGCGCAGCAAACGACGATCCCGGGTGCGCCCCGGCAAGGGGCGACGGTCACCGCCGATGCGGGAATCCGTCCCGACCCCTATGGTGAAGCCGTCATGGTCCCTCGTCGGGGCCTGCACGAACGCCAGGAACGGAGGCCCCATGTCGACCCGCCGAGACTTCCTTCGCCACGCCGCTCACGGGATCGCCGGACTCGGCATGGTCGCTGCCCTCCCCGAGGGCGCCTCGGCTCGTCTGGCTCCACAGCGAGCCACCGGCACGGGCCTCTTCTACGATCCGGCGTGCCTCGAGCACGTCGTGCCGCCGTCCAGCAGCGGCGCGCCCCGCCCCGAAATCGCCGAGCGGCTCGTGCGCATCATGGAGGTCCTGAACGAGCGGGGCCTGGTGGACGACATGCAGACGGTGGCTGCCTTGGACGACCCCATGCCGTACATCGAGGGGCATCACACGCCGGAACACGTGGCGGCCATTCGCCAGATCCCGGTGAGCGGCCCGCTGGCGGAACTCGCCGTGGCCGGCGCCCTTGGCTCCGTGGCCGCCGTGGCCCGCGGGGACGTTCGCAACGCCTTCTGCGCCGTCCGCCCTCCGGGACACCACGCCAACAACACCGGCGCGGAGGAGGGCTTCTGCTATTACAGCAACGCCGCCATCACCGCCCGCTACGCCCAGCAGGCGTGGGGATACGAGAAGATCCTCATCATCGACTGGGACTACCACCACGGAAACGCCACCCAGAACGCCTTCTTCGACGACCCGTCCGTCCTCTTCTACTCCACCCACGACTGGGAGGCGTATCCCGGCACCGGGGACCCGAGCCTCGTGGGCGAAGGCGACGGGCACGGCACCAACATCAACGTCCACCTGGACTGCGGCAGCCGGGACATCGACATGCTCCGGGCGTGGGACGACCAGCTCGATCCGGCCATCGTGGCCTTCGACCCCGATCTGGTGGTGGTGTCGGCCGGCTTCGACAGCCGGCAGGACGATCTCCTGGGATGCTTCGACGTCACCGACGACGCATTCCGGCGCATGACCCGTAGGGCTATGGCGTACGCCGACTCGTGCTGTGATGGCCGGCTGGTCTCTCTACTCGAAGGCGGCTACAACGTGGAGGGCCTCGCCATGGCCACGGCGGCCCACGCGGAGACGCTTCTCGACGGCTGAGGGGCCGAGGAGGGCGGAGGCCGAAGAGTCCGACCGGGGGTCCTGCTCAGCCGCCCCTGCGAAGAGTCCGCGAGCTCGCGGGCCTGAGGGTCACTGTGGTGATGCGATCGGGATCGAGCGCACGAGCCCGGGATCCCAGGGCCACCAAATGGTTCGCCGGGGCCGTCTCGAGGACGCGGTAGACGGTGACGACCCGAAGCGAGCACGGAACGTTGATCTGGAGGGCGTCGTGGGCGTCGATGCTACCCAGTTCCACTTCCTCGTCCCCGGCGCGGGCGCCGGCCTCGATGGCGATGTCATAGGCGTTCTCGACGCGAAGCAGGCAGTCGACATCCGGTCCGCCACCAGCCCGCCTCACATCGCGATCGAAAGTCCCTGTGCCGCCGGTGGCTTGAGCGCATGCGGTGCCCGCCAGGACCAGGAGGCTGAGGAGAGCGGTGCGCGTCGTAGTTCGATTCATGGTGGAGCACCTCGTTCGAGTCACGTCCACGCGAGGAAGGGTGCAGAACACGTGCCGCGAGGATCTGAGAACCTAAACTCATACTACCCATCGACTTATGCGAACCCTCAATCTGCGGCAGGGGACTGACGCTCTGGCCGATTCGGCCATGTTGGCCGAGTCGACCCGTCCGACGGCAGCCGAGGTCGATCAGTTGGGGAGGTGCCTCCGTAGCGTCGCCACCAGGACCTGTCCGGAGACGGGCTTGGTCAGGTACTCGTCGCACCCGGCCGTGAGGGTGCGCTCGAGGTCCTCCCGTCGGGCGTGTGCCGTGAGTGCGATGATTGGCGTCCGGAGGCGATTCTCCCGGGCCTCCAGATCCCTGATGGCCGCCGTGGCCTGATACCCGTCCATCTCGGGCATGCCGATGTCCATGATGACGGCCTCGAACCCCCCGTCCTGCATCATCTCCAGAGCCTTCAATCCGTTCTCGGCCCGCACCGGCGTGAGACCGGCTTTGGTCAGGAAGGCCTTCACCATGATCCAGTTCGTGTTCACGTCCTCCGCCACGAGAATCCGGGCCGGCGGCCCCGAAGGCACGACACCGGGCCCGGCCGCCGGGGAGACATCCGATTCGCCCGCCCGGACCGGCACAGCGGGGAACCTGAAGGTGAAGACACTTCCGACACCCTGCTGACTTCTAACCGTGAGGGTACCCCCGAGTGCCTCGGCCAATTGGCGGCTGATGCTCAACCCTAACCCGGATCCTCCGTGGCGTCGGGTCGTGGACGAGTCAACCTGCCGAAACCGCTTGAAGATGGCCTCATCCTCCCCCGGAGGGATGCCGATACCGGTATCCTTCACGCTCACCACGATCATCGCGCCTGCGGAGTCCGTCTCACCGGGCTCGACCTGCACCTCGGTGGTGATGGCCCCGTCTCCGGTGAACTTCACCGCGTTGTCCACGAGGTTGAGGATCACCCGACGCACGGCCTCGACATCTCCGATCAGGCGCGTCGGGACGTCGTCGTCGAAGCGGGTCGCGAAGTGCAGGCCCTTGGTCTCGGCCCGCCGGCGGGTGATGTCGTCGACCTGCCGTACCACCCTGACAAGATCGAATGGCTCCTCCTCCATCACGGTGTCATGGCCGGCCTCGATGCGGCTCAAGTCGAGGACGTCGTTGACCAGGCCGAGGAGCGCTTCGCCAGCGGCGCCGATCTCCTCCACGAACTGACGTTGGTCGGGATTCAGCTTCGTGTCCCGCAGAAGCTGCGAGCCCCCGATGACGGCATTGAGAGGGGTGCGCATCTCGTGGCTCATGGTGGCGAGGAACTGGCCCTTCGCCTCGTCGGCCGCCGCCCGTTCTTCGTGCGCCCTCATGTAGTCGAAGCAGAGCCCGACGAACGGGAAGACGTAGGCTCCGATCTTCAGCAGATGCCCGATGTTGAAGTGGTTGTCGAAGAGGGCGCTCGAGCCGAACGCCATGTGCAGTTGGGCCGCGACCTGCGGCATCATGCTGACCATCAGGGCGTAGCTGAAGAGCGAGGGGAAGCGCCGGTAGTGCCCCGGGAAAAGCCACAGTCCGGCCACTCCGAAGAGCAGCAGCGGAATGACATCGAACGGACGCGTGATGAGCTGGTCCGGGAAGAGCGTCTGTGGCAGCTCCGTCGCCGACCGCACGGCCAACATGAGGGCGTAGGCGACGGCGATGAAGGCGACGCTTCCCATGACCAGGACCCGGTCCCCGTGGTTCGGGAAGCGCTTCTGTCCTCCCAACAACAGGACCCCACCCACCAGGATCACCGCGTTGAACATCCGCGAGATGGCCCAGGTGAAGGGAATCAGATCCGTGTGCGACGCAGCGCCACTGATGATCCGGTCCGCGGCCAGGACGTGGAAGGCGTCGATGGATCCCGAGGCCAGGAGCGCCACGGCCATCACCATCACCGTCGGGCTGCCTCCCACCCGGGTGTACACGTACGCCAGGGGCAGGGTGAAGAGCGCAGCCGTTACCGCCGTCCACTCGAGAATCGTGTGGGCGAAGGCGCCACGGAGTGCCAGGAACTGGGCGCCCTCGGGGTCACCGGGCACGGGAACGTCGAGCACCGTCGCCGTCGTGGCGAACGAAAGGCCCGCCGCATTGAGGAGCGTCGGCACGACCGAGATGAGCACAGCGGCGCCGAGGAACCAGCGCGTGTGCCGGGCGGTTTGATCCAAGAGGGCGGCTGTGGTAGCGGTGAGCCTACGGGCAGCCGGGCCGCAAGCTCCGAACTGCCCATGCTTGAAGTTCGAAGTTAACGACTTCGTCCGGAATCGGTGCCATTAAATCGGCCAGATGTACCCCTCGGCCACCGAAGCGAAGTCCCGTACCTGGCCTTCGACCCACTCGCCATCCCGGCCCAGTTCCTCCGCCATGATCTCGGCCACGGCGCGGGCCCCGTCTCTCGAGGCTCTCTTCTCGTAGGTGGGCTCGAGGCCCGGTCAGCGCAGTGTAGGGACAGCGGGTAGAGCCCGGTGGTCCCCGTAGCACCAAAACAAAACTC
>CALJKZ010000041.1 GCA_937983085.1 uncultured Gemmatimonadales bacterium | reverse complement strand
GTGACGTCTCTCCAGTTCGGAGCGGAGCGGGCCGGCTCGTGAAACCACGTGACCATCTGGAGCGTTTCGCCGGTTCGACGAAGCGTGGCGAGCTGCTCAACGTCGAGGCGGAGAGAGACCTCATCGCTAAAGGCGTCCGTCACCCACAGCGTGACGTTGAGGACGCCATCGGTAGCCATGTCGACCTCGGTCGAGTCGGTGGCGATCCGAATGCCTACCTTCCGAAGCTCCAGGGTCGCGCTCTGATAGAGGCTTTGCAGGTCGGTCGCCTGGATCTGGCCTGTGGGCTCGGCGAATGCCAGGAGGACGTTGTCGAGGCCACTCAGGGTCTGGCCCTGGGTCACGGCATACTGCGCCTCGGACACAGAGGGAGTGAGGAGGCTCAAGAGCAGTAGTGGGATCGCGCAGCGCATCTAGGTCTCCTTGGGCGGGTGGCGGTCGAAGGGGGCCTGCTACAAGGGGGCCTCAGCGAACAAGCTACGCCACGAAGAACCGGGTCGACCGCGCCGCTTCCGCGTTGGCGATGCGGCACCGGCCTATCCCGAGGGAGCCAGAAGCTCGATCTCACCAATCGAGCCGACGTGTACAACCAGGCGATTGACGCCACCGGCCGGTGGCTGGAAGTAGAGACGCCCCCGGCGTCCTGTTCGGGGCTCGACGGAGACTGCTTGTGTGAATCCCTCCAAGTAGACCCGCTCGGCGGCCCGCATGATGGCTGAGTTGAAGCCGTCTGTGAACCCCTGAGCGAAGTCCTCTGCCACCTGGCCGACGGGGTCCCTCTCCACGACGGTCTGTCGGTCCGTTGAAATCCGAGCTGAGGACGAAGTGGCGAAGACGGACGTGTTCGATTCGGTCGTAATGATGTAGCGGGGAGGGAACGAAGGATCGTCCAGTGCCAAGCTCGCCACCCGGTTTGCAGCCTCGTCGGGTCTGAGTCGCGGCAGCTCGAACCGCTGGGCGTCTAGGACGGTGATGGCCATAGGGTCAACGGTGCGAGCCTCGTCGGATCCGTTTCGGATCTCGATGCGGAGCATGACGAAGTGGTCCTCGACGTACCTCGCCGCCAACGCGATTCGTAGGTCTCCATCGGAGACGACGGCAAGGGTGCTCGGGTCCATCCCGATCCATTCGCTCGTCAACGAGTCCTCGGCCTCGGCGACCGCCACAACTCCACCCGGCACGGGACGTGGTTGAAGGTCGACCGTGTTCGGGCCAAGGCAGCCTGTAAGGGCAAACGGGGCGACGATCACCAAGCCGCGTGGAACGGGCCCTCGTGGCTTCCTTCCCGGTCCTGCCAGCATCGCGTCGTGCATCATCCCTCCCCGGCCAGTGGTGCTAGTGTCTCCGTCCCCAAGCGGCCCACCAGAAGGCGAGCGTAGCGCCGTACGAACCGAGTCCGAGCAGAAGGCCGAGTGCATCTACGAGGGTCCACGGGAGCGCCACGAAGGCGATCCCGATCAACAGGGCCACCATGAGAGCGGGTCCCACCCTTTCGTGCTGCACACTCATTTCGCCGTGCCCCCCCGCGAGACCACTGCGATGGTGCCGCCGCCCATCGGTACCCGAGCCCCACCGGAGTCCGCGATTGCCCGGAAATCACTGTCGCCTAGAACGATAGGGACCGTGATCGTCCGGTTGCAATGGATTCATCTCCGGACCTCAAAAGACTGCACCGCTTCATCGGGAGCCGAGTGCGTGAGCTGCGTCGAGAACTCGACTTGTCGCAGGACCGGCTCGCCGCCCGTGCGGGGATGCATCGCACGTGGGTCGGGGTCGTGGAGCGGGGAGAATCTGGAACGACGGTGGACAGCGTCGCCGCCCTATGCAGCGCGCTCGGCGTCAGCTTGGCGTACTTCTTCTCACCGATGACCGAGACGCTGGATATCCGAGGTCCACAGCGGGGACGGAGGCCGAAGCGATCGTCCGAGCCGTGACGGGCTGCCACTTCACGGGGACCGAGCCTCCGCCAAGAGGTCGCAGAGGGAGTGCACCGAGCGCAGGAGGGTCCTGACCTCGTCCTGCGGGACATCCCTGCGTCCAAGGTGCACGACCTCGTTTCGACGATCGATTGCGGCCAGAACGGACGCGTGAAGGTCCTCGGGCAGCCGCTCTTGGTCCATGAGTAGTGGCAGTAGGTACGCCACGGTCGCACGAAGGCCAAGACGCTCGACATGCTTCGCCAGCGTCACCCCGGACAGTCTCTTGTCACGGCCCACGGCCGCACCGTCAAGGCCTCCGTCGGGGGCGGAGAATCGACTCAACGCGACTTCGAGCGCGGAGACGACCTCGACGACTGCGGCGCGACGGTGGTCGGACTCCTCAAGTTGCTCAGCGTTCGCGAGTAGCTCACCCACGAGGTCCGTACCTCGGTCGCTGCGGGCCCACTCGCGCAAGTCCAACCAATCTTCGTCGGTGATTCCACGAAAGCCGGAACGGCCTGCGGCATCGACGATCTGAGCCTTGTAGGGGTCGATCCGAAACCACTCTCCGGTCCCGACTCGGCCCTGAACGTTGAAATGCCTGACCAACGTGCTCGGGCTCCCATCCCACACAGGCACTAGCCAGAACTGACCCTTGTGGCTCCTCATCCACGAGAGCATCCGGTTCGTTGCCGCGACCGCGCCCCTGATCAACTTCGTGACCAACGCCTCCGCTTCGGCCCGCAGGCCCTCATCAAGCTCCTCGGCCCGGTCAAGGGTCCAGTGGAGGTGGGCAAGCTGATCGTCAGACAGCCCCTCCACGACGGTGTGCACGAGCACCGAAGACGGCTCGATGGTCCACCATTCGGAGAAGTCGCGATCGCGCATCGAAAGGCTGGGGATGCAGGACCGATCGAAGTAGATCAGGTACAATTGCCCATCCCGCTCGATCTCAAGAGCATCCTCCAATCCTTCCGGATACCACTTGGTGAAGACCGGGTCAGCGGACCAGTCATTGATGTCCGAGGTCCGAATACGCATCCCGACATCAAGAGGTCGCATCGGTCACTCCGCTCGCAGTGCCGGTGTCGGGCGGGAGCGCCCTCGTATCTCCGCTCTTCGGGATCTCAGCGGATTGACGATCGAGCGCAGGCAGTTGGACGATGCCAAGCGTAACGCTCCCCTCGGCGTGCAGATGGACGCTGCTGTGGTCCGCACGCCCGAGCCCGAACGTCGCGACCTCGCTCCACGCGCGGATGCGGTCGGCGTCCCTCGCGTTCTCGTCATCCATGATGCCCACCATCATCCCGAGACGGGAGAACGCCGCCTCCCGAAGGGCGGCGCGCATGACGCTCGGAGCGTGGGACGGAGACGGATCGCTCATGCTCTTACGCATGGACGTTGAGCGGAGCGGCGTCAAGACGCGCGACCAGACCCATCCGGTAGCTGGGTTGCTCCAGATTCAGCACTCCATCAGGGTGGCGGACTACTCCACCAGGGGGGAGGTCTACCCGCCGCCGGAGTCGCCGAGGCTCCAGGTATTTGAGCCGCTCAGGACCCTCGTACTGGCGCGCCCGAGCGTCACGCGTGAGGGGCTCCCCGTCAGTGCGAGGGAGGCGGTCATTCGTCCCCCCAAGCTGACCGCCAGTCATCGGGCCACGAGAAGCCATCGGCGTCGCGGTTCATGCTGTCTCCCGAGACGGTCGTGCCTGTCGACAGCCTCCGACCCGCGCGCGTGTTCGGATGGCGAGTATGGTCGCCAGGGCCGAGCGCCTTCTCATGAGCGAGCTGTGGGAAGACGCCGCCGTACTCCTCGACCACGCGCGCGGGCGTCTCGAAGACACGGTCGACGACCTTGCGCCAACTGAGATCGTACGCCGCCATGAGCTTCACAACTGTGAGCGGCACAGCCGTGTCGCCTGACTCGTACCGCCGCCATTGGCGCGCAGTACGCCCGACGAACTTTGCAGCGCGTTCCTGACTCCACCCCAACACCCGCTGCCCGTTCCGAGCGACGTACTCGCCCGGCTGAGACTGACGCCAACGGCGGACGGCCTCTCCGCTCGCCCCGAGCCGCATCGAGACCGGGCGCGGTACGGTGACGGCCCCCGTGCCGCTCACGCCCCGAAAGACGCGTCCACAGCGTCGTCGAAGCCGACTGCAATCTCAAGGCGTCGAAGGAGGGCTGCCGGGATGCGGTACTCTTCGGTTTCCATCCGCTGCCAGGTTCGTCGGTCACATCCGAACCATTTTGCAGCCTGAGCCTGCGTCATCCCCCGCTCTCGTCGCCACGCCCGGAGTTCGTCGCCGGTCATCGCCGTGGTGCCGGTGAGGTCTTCGTTCGTGGGACGCAGCCCGCCCGATGCTCCCCCCTGATAGCTAACCTCGTACGGCAGTCGAAGGCATCGAGGCCGCCGGAGGCGCTCGGCCGCGATAGACGGCGCGGAGTTGGCTTGAGTCCGACGGCCCGCCCGCGACGGTTGAGGTGCCGCGGTGAGCGGGGGTGCGGGCGGGGCTTCTGTGGTCCTTCGAGACCCTGAGTCAGTGCCCCGGTGTCCCATCCCACCCCCTTGGGGTGGGAAGTGGGAGACAACCTAAGGGGAGTGTGTCTGGAGACAACCGCGAAGACATTGACCA
>CALJKZ010000040.1 GCA_937983085.1 uncultured Gemmatimonadales bacterium | reverse complement strand
CCTCCTGAGCGCCCAGCGCGAAGATCGGGAGGAAGCTCAACGTGATGATGAGCAGCGAGAAGAAGAGAGCCGGCCCCACCTCCTTGGACGCATCGACCGCGAGTTCCCACGGGCTCTTCGAGCCACCCTCGCGCTCGTTGCGCTCCATGTGCTTGTGCATGTTTTCGATCATGACGATCGCGGCATCGACCATCGCGCCGAGGGCGATGGCGATCCCGCCGAGGCTCATGATGTTGGCGTTGACGTCCAAGCCACGCATGACCAGAAACGACATCAGCACACCCACCGGCAGGGTGATGATCGCGACGAGCGCGCTGCGCGCGTGCATGAGGAAAAGCACCGTCACGAGCGCCACGATCAGGCTCTCTTCGATCAGCTTCTCGCGCAGCGTCTCGATGGCCCGGTGGATGAGGCGGCTCCGGTCGTAGCCGATGACGATCTCGACACCCTCGGGAAGTGCGCTCTGGATCTCGGCCATCCGGTCTTTCACCCGGTCGATGACGGCGAGCGGGTTCTCCCCGAAGCGCATGACCACGAAGCCGCTCGTCACCTCTCCCTGACGAATCGCGCCGTCCTCCGTCCGCCAGGCCAGATCCGCGATGCCACGTCGGATCTCCGGTCCGAGGTGCACGCGCGCCACGTCACCCACCGTGATCGGTGTCCCGCCCTCGCCGACACCGACGGCGACGGCCCCGATGTCCTCGATCGAGCCGAGGTATCCGAGTCCGCGCACCATGTACTCGCTGCCGCCCATCTCCAGCACACGTCCACCGACGTCGAGATTCGACTCCCGCACAGCCTTCAGCACCCGGGATACGGGCACGCCGTACGCGAGGATCCGCTCCGGATCCAGCTCGATCTGGTACTGCTTCTCGTAGCCCCCCAACGTGGCGATCTCGCTCACCCCCGGGACGGCCGTGAGCTGATATCGCACGTACCAGTCCTGCAGACTCCGCAGCTCAGCGTTGTTGAGCCGCCCGCTCCGGTCCATCAGCACGTATTGCATGACCCAGCCCACGCCCGTGGCATCGGGTCCGAGCTGGGGCTGGACCTCCTCCGGCAGTCGGTCACCGAGGCCGTTGAGGTACTCGAGGACGCGGGAGCGCGCCCAGTACATGTCCACGTCGTCCTCGAAGACCACATAGACGAACGAACGCCCGAACTGGCTGATGCCGCGGACATACTTCGTGTTCGGAACCTTCAGCAGTTCGGTCGACAGGGGATACGTCACCTGGTCTTCGATGACCTGGGGGGCCTGACCCCTCCACTCCGTGAGCACGATGACCTGTACGTCCGAGAGGTCGGGGATGGCGTCGACAGGCGTGGTGGTCATGGCCCAACCACCGAAGCCGATGACAGCCACCGTGCCGAGGATCACGAAGAACCTGTTGTCGATGGACCACTCGATGAGGCGTCTGAGCATGGTCAGCGCCCTTCCGTCGAATCGGGCCGGATCGTGTCGGGCCCGCTATCCATCTCCATGCCGCCCATGTCCATCCCACCCATGTCCATGCCCTCCATGTCGGACATGCTCATCTGCGCCATCATCGCCCTCATGACCTCGGCGAGGTTGGACTCGGAGTCGAGGAGGAACTGCGCGGACGTCACGACTCGGTGTCCCGCATCCACACCCGACACGATCTCGACGAACTCGGCGCCACGCGTGCCAACCACGACCTCATGGGGCATCAGCTCACCCTCCCCCATGTCCACGAAGACGACGGCGCGCTCTCCTGAGTACAGAATCGCGGTTCGGGGCACCGTGAGCGTCTCACCCATGGCAGCCGTGAGTCGAACGGTGGCATACAGGCCGGGCTTCAGACGCCCGCCCGGATTCTACAGAGCCACCCGGGCGCGCATCGACCGGGTCCGGTCCTCGAGCGTGGGATAGACGTACTCGACCCCGCCGGACCACGAGCGTCCGGGCAGGGCATCGACTGTGATGTCGGCGGTCATGCCCTCGCGCACGAGCCCCGCGTCGGCCTCGAAGATCTCGGCGTTGACCCAGACCTCCGACAGGTCGGCGATCATGTAGAGGTTCCTGCCCGCCGCGAACGACTGGCCCTCGAACACGTCCTTCTCCATGACGATTCCGGAGACCGGCGCGTGCAGCGTGAGGGTCTTTCGCACCTCCCCGGTCTCGAGCAGCCGGTCGATCTGCGCCTCGGAGATGTCCCAGTACGCGAGCCGTCTGCGGGCCGAGGCGACCAGATCCCGAGCATCCTCGGCCACGTCCTCGATCGGGCTGACTCCGACCTCGCCCTCCATCCGGTGGGCCAGCAACAGCTCTTCCTGCGCCGTGACGAGTTCGGGAGAATACACTTCAGCGAGCGGTTGCCCGGCATGCACCACCTGCCCCGTGAAGTCGACGTGGAGCTGCTCGACCCATCCGCCGAACTTCGGCGACACGTACGCCATGCGCGTCTCGTCGAAGTCGACCAGGCCCACGGTGCGGATGCTGCGCGTCAGGGGGCGCACTTCCGCGGTGCCGAAGGTGATGCCGAATGTGGCCACTTCCCCCGCCGTGAGGCGAACCGAGCCGTCCATGGACGTTCCACCCATGTCCATGCCCGGCATGCCGTCCGTCTCCATGCCCTGCATGTCTCCCATCGATTGCGTGTCTTGCATGCCCTCCATGTCTCCCATGCCCCGCATGCCTTCCATGCCACCCATCGGCATGGCATCGGCGGCGGGGGTCATAGGGGTGGCGGACCAGGCGCGCCCGAGGGCGACGCCGGCGGCCAGCGCCGCGATCACGGTCAAGAAGCCAACGGCCAGTGTGGTCGTTCGATTGATGTTCATCGGAGCACCTCCGTGCCCACGGCGCGCTCGAGCGCGGCCAGATTCTCTGCGAATTCAGTGAGGAGCCGGTGGTAGTCCAGCTCGTGGCGGTAGAGCGTGACTTGCGCGTCCAGGAGAGTCAGGAAGTCCACACGACCGACCCGATAGGCCGATGTGGAGGACTCGAGTCCCGCCCGGGCTTGCGGGAGAATGCCGTCGTTCAGGAGCAACAGCTGTTGACGAGTGCGGCGAAGCTCAGCCGCGAGTGAAGCGATCTCGGAGTTGAGCTCGTTCACCATCGCGTGGTGACGCGCCCGGTGATCCTCCAAGACAGCCGTTTGCTCCACGACCCCCTGGCTCTGCTTCCGGCCGGCGAAGATCGGCAGCGGGGCCGAGACCATGACATTGAAGAAGTCCCCGAACCCATTCCGGAAGCTGTAGCCGGCGCTGACGTTGAAGTCGGGCAGCGTGGCGGTTCCGGCGAGTTCCAGCGCCCGCTCCTGAGCGGCGACACGGCGCACGTGCGCCTGAATCATCGGGTTGTGTTCGAGCGCGAGTGCCTGAAGCTCCACGGTACTCGGCAGTCCGTCGTCCGCCGGCGCCTCACGAATCAGGCCGTCGAGTGCGGAGGCGGCGAAGCGAGGACCGTCGCTCTGGACGGGCACCGCAGCCACTCGAACCCCGGTTGGCAGCTCCGTGACGGGTAGCGGCATCCCAGTAGGCCGCGCGAGGACGGAGTTGAGCCGCGCGAGCTCGCTTTCTCGTCGCTCGGCGAGCGTCACCAACTGGTCGGAGAGCCGGGTCCGCTCCACCTGCGCCTTGAGAACATCCGGCTGGGCGCCGCTGCCTACCCCGTACTTCGTGGACGTGAGCCGCGCGAAGTCGCCCACCAGGGTCGTGTTTCGGCCTGTCACTTCGAGCGCTCGATCGATGAAGTAGATCCTGTAGTACGCGGTCTCGACATCTGCCGCGATCCGGTCCCGGACACGCTCGACCTCGAACGCGGCCGCTTCGGCCTGGAGGCGAGCCACATCCTCGCGCAGTCCCAGCTTACCGGGCCATGGCAGCGTCCCGCTCACCTGCACCTGCGCCATCGTCATCATGTCCCGACCGAGCCCTGGGTCGGCCACCGGTACATTCATCATCCCGACGCCCAGCATCGGGTCAGGTAGAGCCCCGGCTTGTGGAACACGGGCGGCGGCGGCCTCGGCGACCCTCCTCGCCGCCCGGATTTCCGGGTTGGCGGTATCGGCTTCGATCAGTAGGCCAGCCAGGCTCGTCGCCTGGCCTGCGGCACTGCTCGGGGCGGACAGGAGCACGGCCGCCCACAAAGCTCCCGCGATCTTGTATATGCGCTGCATCGACTGTGTCCTCGAACTGGAGTCCATCCCCCCTACCGGTCGCCACAAGGCGCCGTAGAACAGCCTTCAGTGAGGGCTGCGACGGGGGAGCACGACACGGTTCATGCCGTGCGGTGGATCACTTCCGCGGATTCACGGAGAGTGAGAGAAACCGGCGAGCGCCGGCTCGAGGACTACGCCCGGGGAGGGTGGTACAGAGCGCGGGCGAGGAGAAGTTCAGGCTCGACTGCGTCGAGCGTGATATCACGAGAAGCCAGCACCGCGGCGGAGACGACAGAGACCTCAGGCGCCGGTGCGGAGGCCGCGACTGTGCAGCCCTGTGACGCGGTGGGGGTAAGCGGACAGTGCTCCCCACCCCCCCGGGATTCCTCGGTGTGATTCATCCAGTCGCATCCCGGCCCGTGCTCACTCGCCTCCCCGTCGCTCTCGGCACTGTCCATCGCCATGTCGGACATGGAGCTCATGGCCACCGGGGATGCGCACACCGAAGCCAGCGCCGCCTCCGAGAAGGAGGCTGTCATCGCTGCGAGAGCCAGGAAACCGGCGAAGGTGCGAGTGCGGCGCATCATGATCGTCCGAAGGTCGCTAAGGTTGGGTTGCGGCTCAAGGGGGACCCGCCGCGGCTCCGCCTGCGGCGGACCTTGTCAACATGTTGAGTACACGTATTATCACGTGATGATATGTTATTGCCTTCCCGCTCGAATCTCGCCGTGACGCCCACCGCGTCCGTATCCCCGGGCACCGCCGCCAAGCTGTTCCGTGGGCTGTCGGACCCGTCGCGGCTTTCCATCCTCGAGACGTTGCGCGAAGGGCCTCGCTATGTCGGCGACATCGTGGACCGCACCGGCCTTGGCCAGCCGAATGTCTCGAACCACCTGGCGTGCCTGCTCGACTGCGGCCTGGTGCTGAGGCGTCGAAGTGGGCGCTTCGCCTTCTACGAACTGAGCGACACGCGGGTCGGAGAGCTCCTCGCTGCAGCCGAGGAGTTGTTGACGGATGTCGCGACAGGCCTGCCGGGGTGCGAGCGATATCAGGAGCACGAGGTTGGCGCATGAGCCCTCGGCATCCGGCCTTACCCGAGCAGACTCGGCTCCCCGTGTCTCGGAAACGGTCGTGAAACGGATCGTATCGGCGTGCCTCCTGGCGGCGATCCTGCTCTCGTCCCTCCCTTGGGAGGCCGCGTCCCTCGACGTCTTGACCGAGTGGGCGGAATTGCTCGCCCCCACGGATCTGGCGGACTCGTCGGCCGAACGCCCGCCCTCCCCCGACCCATCGAATGAGTGCGCGTGCCTGGGTGGAATATGCGCAGCGTCCAGCCATTCGACGGCTCCGCAGGTAGAACCGCTCCGGGCACTTCCATCCGGTCCAACACCCGGGGTGACTCTCCCGATCCGGCATCCTCACGTCGCGTCGCACCCATCCGGGCTCTTCCGGCCACCCAAGCACGGCTGATCCGCTTCCGGTAGTTCCTCCCCTGCGTCTGCGGGGGCGAAGGCCATCAGCCGTTCAATAGGCGCACTCTCATGACGCGCCGTATCCGCTTGGAGACCCCGAGGAATGAGTACGTCGACCCCATTGGCCGCAACGGCGCTAACGGTGGCCATGTGGCTCGCCCCCGTCCCCGCCCGCGCTCAGGGAGAGGTAGGTCAGACCCTAACGCTGGAGGAGGCGCTCGAGATCGCGACCGCCAACAGCCCAGTGTTGATGGCCGCCACTGCGCGCGTGGAGGAGGCGTCGGGCGGTCTGACACAGGCAGCCGTCCTCCTATTGGAGAATCCTGCGATCACGGTGTCTCGAGGACGGCGATCGGCCCTCTCCGGATCAACTTCCTTCGAACCAGAGTTCGAGGTTGGTCTGGAGCAGCAGCTCGAGATCGGTGGGCAGCGTGGCAAGCGCATGGGAATGGCAACGGCTGAAGTCGAGGTGGCCCGCGCTGAAGCGACGGACACGCGCCGAATCGTCGAACTGGCGGTGGCCCAGTCGTTCTTCGAGGGCCTCGCCGCGGCGGAGCGTACCCGGTTGGCCGACGAGAACGAACAGGTGGCGTCGAGACTCCTCGACCTCGCGCGGAGACGGCTTTCCGCAGGCGCCGGAACACCCCTCGAGGTGAACGCCGCAACCATACGGCTGGCGGCGGCGCGGCGACTCCGCTTGGGCGCCATCACGGAGCCGCAGGTCGCCTTTCTGACGCTCCGATCACACCTCGGCGTGGACCTCGCCGACGATACGGCGCTCCGAGGAGAGCTTCCGTCAACGGCTCCCGCCGCCGTCGAAGCGGCCGTCCTGAGCCGGGCGCTCCTCCGACGTCCCGACCTACTCGCGGAGGGCGGGCGGGTCGAGGCAGCGGGGGCGTCCGACCGCCTCGCTGGAGCCGAAGGGTGGCCGGATGTGTCCCTCACGGCTTCTCTGGCGCAGGAGGAGGGAACCCAACTTCTCAGTGCCGGCGTCCGGATCCCGCTGGCGCTGTTCAACAGAAACCAGGGCGGACGGGCGGCCGCTACCGCCGCGTACGAGCGAGCGAATGCGGAGCGAGAGGCGAAGTCGCTGGAGGTCGCCGCCGACGCCCGTGCTGCGGTGACGCTGTACGAACAGGCGCGCTCCGCCGCGGAGCTCTATGACACGCAGGTTCTCGCTGCAATGGAGGAAAGTGCGGCTCTCATGCAGCTCGCGGTCGAGTCCGGAGAACTCGGAGTCGCAGACGTTCTGGTGGTCCAGGCCGAGCTCCTGAGCGGCCAGGTGGGCTATGTCGATGCCCGGCTGGATCTGGCCACCGCGGGGGCGCGAATCCGTGCCGCCGTCGGGGCTTTCCAATCCGTTGCACTCGAGGAGGTGGTCCGATGAACATGCCGAACAGAATGATCTGGCCCTTGGTCCTGCTCGTTGCTGGACCGCTCCTCCTCCTCGGGTGCTCCGGGCGCGAGGACGCCGGCGAAGAAGGTGACGAGGAGGAGGCCTCCGAGGCCCTCCCCAATCGGGTTGCGCTGACAGCGGACGCGCTGGAATCCCTCGAGTTGAGCTTCGCCCGGGCCCAGATCCTGGAACTGGGACCGACGCTGGAGGTTCCCGCAGAGGTCGTGGCGGTCCCCGATCGGGTCGCCGAGATCGGCGCCCGGGTGTCGGG
>CALJKZ010000039.1 GCA_937983085.1 uncultured Gemmatimonadales bacterium | reverse complement strand
GGTCCACGAAGTCTCGAACGACCCCTGTCCCCTGAAGCGCGGCTCGATCAGGCCGAGGTTGAACCACAGATAGGCACCGACCAGCATCTGGGTGGCCAGAAGGAAGCCCGCGATCGGCGCAACCCGTCCGTGCACTCGCCGCTCCACGCGGACGGCCGCGGTCCAACGGCGTCGTGCGTGGCGCCGGGTCCACCAGAGTGTGTAGCCGAGAGCCACCAGGGCCAGCGCCGTCCCGACCAGCGCGTAGAGGATCGCGGTGAAGACCCTGAGCGCGTCACCCCACTGCCAGACATGGACGCTCAGATAGGCTCGGTGAAACCACTCGGCGAGGGGGTCGGTGCGTCGCAGGATCCGACCCGAGGCACGAGAGAACACGAGGTCGGAGGGCTGCGCACCCGCCATGGTCGCCGCCACCGCCGGCACCCGATCGAGCGTGCAATACCGGTTGAACTCGTCCCCGTCGTGCACGTCGGACACGCGTGTGCCCTCGAGCTGCTCGTTCGCGATCGCCAGGAGCCGCTCGTCGGAGAGCGGATCCAGGCGTGAGCCGGTGCGGGCATCGTACACGCGCTCGAGCTCGAACGGACCCGGCTTCACGACGTACGCGGGCTCGCCGCCCAGGTGCTCGAGACTCAGTCACTAGATCCGATCTAGTCCGTCGGCGAGGACCCGGTGCAATGCCTCGGTCGGCGTGATCAGCACCGTGTCCTCGAGGGGGACCGCCGTCGAACGGCTGTGCTGGAGCTCATACACGCCCTGCAGCCCGTTCGGCAGGGTCAGCGCGACCCCGTGAAGCACGAAGGACGACAGGATCCAGCCCACGATCGGGACCGTCGCGATCATGCCGAGGGTCCGGTGCGCGCGCGACAGTCGGAGGCGGCGGGTCGTCGACATCAGCGGGGTGTGCCCTCGGGACGGAGGAGGTCCGTTCGGACGGATCGAGAGGAAGAACGGACCGAGCAAGCGAGGAAGAGGGTAGCCAACGCCGACCGAATCAAGGTCCGGCGAATGAAGATGTCTTCACGGAGTGTTCATTCGCGATTCATCCGTCGGCTGAATCTTCCACCGAGCCCTACCCTTCTGCCCATGGCCATGGAAACCACCCGAGAATTTGACCGCCGCGATTTCCTGAGGATCGCGTCGACCGTCTCGGTCGGTGCTAGCCTCGGCGTGCGCCCGCGCTCGCTGTTTGCCTCCGTAGAGCCCTCGGACGCGGAAGCTCTCGACGTCGCCGAGGTCTTCCTGACGATCGATCGACGCGGCTTTCGCGTCGACGAGCGCTCGGCGAACGCTCCGATGATCGGCGGTTCGATCCCAGGCCCGGTCCTCCGCCTGCGCGAGGGCCAGGACGCGATCATCCACGTCACGAACAACCTCGACGAGGTGAGCTCGATCCACTGGCACGGGCTCCTGCTCCCGTTCGATCAGGACGGGGTGCCGGGCTTCAGCTTCGACGGCATCCAGCCCGGCGAGACCTTCACCTACCGCTTCCCCGTCCGACAGGCCGGCTCGTACTGGTACCACAGCCACTCAGGCACGCAGGAGCAGGAGGGGATGTACGCGCCGATCGTCATCGAGCCGGCGGGAGAGGACCCCGTAGCGTACGACCGGGACTACTCGATCGTTCTGTCGGACTGGACGGACGAGAATCCGATGACGGTGCTGCGCAACCTCAAGGGCAACGGCGCCTACTACAACTATTGGAAACGCACGCTCCCGGAGTTCGTCGGCGGACTCTTCGGGGACGCGGGCCAAACGATCCGCGACCGCACGATGTGGGGCCAGATGCGGATGGACCCGACCGACATCGCGGACGTCACCGGCGCAACCTACAGCTATCTCTTGAACGGGAAGTCCGCGGAATCCAACTGGACGGGCCTCTTCCACCCAGGGGAGCGAGTCCGGCTGCGTTTCGTCAACGCCGCGGCGATGTCCTTCTTCGACGTGAAGATCCCCGGGCTAATGATGACCGTGGTCCAGGCCGACGGTCAGGACGTCGAGCCGGTGCGCGTCGACGAGCTCAGGATCGGCGTGGCCGAGACGTACGACGTGATCGTGGAGCCCGAAGCCGGCGGTGTGTACACGATCTTCGCGCAGTCGATGGATCGATCCGGATTCGCGCGGGGCACGCTCGCCGAGCGCGAAGGCGTCGAAGGCGAAGTGCCTCCAATGGATCCGCGCCCGGTGCGCAGCATGGCGGACATGCCGGGGATGGAGGACCACTCCGGTCACGACATGGCCGGAATGGAGATGGGCGCCGCGTCCGCTGCCGAGATGTCCGAGATGGACCACGCGGCCATGGGTCACGGGACCCAAACCGCGGGCCTCCGCCGACTCCGCTACGAGGACCTGCAGGCGCTGGAGCCCAACCGTGACACGCGGGAGCCGACGCGGGACGTCGTGATCCGCCTGACCGGCGACATGGAGCGGTACTTCTGGACGCTCAACGACAAGAAGCTCTCGGACTCCGAGCCGATCCGTCTCACGGTGGGTGAGCGCGTCCGTCTACTCATGACGAACGAGACGATGATGGAGCACCCCATGCACCTCCACGGGGTCTTCATGGAGCTCCAGAACGGTGCCCACCCGGCGTTCGCGCCGCGCAAGCACACCATCATCGTGCCTCCGAACCAGACCGTGGAGGCGCACCTCACGTACGAGGATCCCGGCCCGTGGGCGTTCCACTGTCACCTGCTCTTCCACATGATGACCGGGATGTTCGCGCGCGTCGAGGTAGCGCCCGCTCCGACGGCGGAGCACCAGTGAGCCGCGGCCTCGCTGTCGCGGCCGTCCTCGCGGCCGGCGCACTGACGGTCTGTCCGGCGCTCCTGCGCGCGCAGGAGATGGACAACCACGTCTTCCACTGGACGCAGTTCGAGCTCGACGCCGCGCGATTCGACGAGTCGTCGTTCGGCCGTTGGGACGGCGCGGGCTGGATCGGTACCGACTTCGACCGCCTGTGGTGGAGCACCCAGGGTGAGGCGACGGATGCTGCCGTAGGCAGCGCAGAGGCGATGGCGCTCTACGGCCACTATTTTCGACGGTTCTGGGACGTCGTCGTCGGCTATCGTCAGGACATCGAGCCGGTCCCTCAAGGCTACCTGGCCTTCGGCGTCGCTGGTCTCGCACCCTACTGGTTCGAGGTCGGCGCCGACGCCTTCGTGAGCCAGGAGGGAAAGCCGTCCCTCAGGCTCGAGGCCGAAACCGATCTGCTCCTCACCCAGCGGCTCATTCTGAGTCTAGGCGGAGAGGCCGACTGGCTCCTGACCGATGACACCCGGCTCGGCCTCGACGCGGGCGTCTCGGACCTCGAGCTGGGCTTCAGGACGCGCTTCGAGGTCCGGCGCAAGTTCGCCCCCTACCTCGACCTGCTCTGGGTCCGCGAGAAAGAGGCCGTGCCCGGCGCCGGCCCCGTGGTCGAGTCCGGGCTCCAGATCGGGGCCGGACTCCGCCTCATCTACTGACCCCGCCGCAGCGCATGGCTCGGCACGTCCACCTCCCTGGTAACCGAACGGAGATCGAACACATGAAGACCCTTCGTGTCACGGCGCTCGGCGCCGCACTGCTCCTGACCCTGACCGCCGCGGCTCCAACGGCCGTGGTCCCACACTTCGGGCTGAGCAAGTCCTCGCCAGAGGCCGGCGCGACCGTCGAGTCGCCCGCCGAGGTCCGCCTCTGGTTCACGCAGGAGCCGCAGGAGGGCACCGTGCAGATCCGGATCCTGGAGGCCGAGGAGGCGGGCGTGCACGTCATGGACGCGGCTCAGGACACCGAGGATCCCACCGTGTTCTCGATCATGCTCCACGGCACGCTGCCCGCGGCGACGTACACCGTCTCGTGGCGCGGGATGGGAGAAGACGGCCATGTGGTGCGGGACACCTTCCAGTTCACGGTTGCGGCGCCGTAGCGCGCTGACCGGACGGGAGCACCACAGAGGCCTCCGGGCGAGCACATGAGCGCCTTTCTCGACGCCGTGACCGGCTGGACGCTGTTCGGTGGGCTCGTCGCCACCACAGGCGCTGTGACAACGCGCTGGCTCGTCCTTCCCAGGTCTCACCCCGGAGCCGTTCCGCCTGCGCAGACGGACGATGTCGCTCGGA